>DATJEJ010000270.1:0-6680 GCA_035496795.1 Candidatus Omnitrophota bacterium | reverse complement strand
AGCACCACTTCAACGGCAACATCGCGCCGCCGGCCAGGCTCAAGGCCGTCGAGGGCCTGGCGGCCGTCGACAAGGTGATCGTCATCGATCAGGCCCCGATCGGCCGCACGCCGCGCTCGAACCCCGCGACCTACACCGGCGTGTTCACCTTCATTCGCGACCTCTTCGCGGCCACGCCCGAGGCGAAGGTGCGGGGTTATGGCCCGGGACGATTCTCCTTCAACGTGAAGGGGGGACGCTGCGAGGCGTGCGGCGGCGACGGTCTCTGCACCATCGAGATGCACTTCCTGCCGGACGTCTACGTCACCTGCGAGGTCTGCCGCGGGAAGCGCTACAACCGGGAGACGCTGGAGGTCACGTTCAAGGGACGCTCGATCGCCGACGTGCTCGAGATGACGGTGGAGGACGCGCTGGAGCTGCTCGGCGCGGTGCCGCCGATCCGCCGGAAGCTCGAGACGCTCGCCGGGGTGGGGCTCGGCTACATCCACCTGGGGCAGGCGGCGACGACCCTCTCCGGGGGCGAGGCGCAGCGGGTGAAGCTGGCCTCGGAGCTCTCGCGCGTGGAGACGGGACGGACGCTCTACCTGCTCGACGAGCCGACCACGGGCCTCCACTTCGAGGACGTGCGGCAGCTCCTGGACGTCCTCGACCGTCTCGTCGACCGCGGGAACACCGTGATCGTGATCGAGCACAACGGCGACGTGATGGCCCGGGCCGACTGGATCCTGGACCTGGGTCCGGGCGGCGGCGAGGCGGGGGGCAGGGTCGTCGCCGAGGGGTCGCCGGAGGCGGTCGCGGCCAATCCGGAATCGAAGACGGGGGAAGCGCTTCGGGAGTTCTTCCGGAGCCAGGGAAGGGCCGTGGAGGCGCCCGCGGGGCGGGCCCGGCGCCGCCGGGAGGCGGTCGTTTGAAATCCCGACGGGATGTGCTAAGGTAGCTCGTCCGCGCGCGCAACGACCATAAATAGACGAGGATGCTCGATACCGCCGCCGCGCTCAGGCGCACTCCATTTCATCCGCGACACGTTGCCCTGGGAGCCAAGCTGGTCCCGTTCGCAGGGTATGAGATGCCCATTCAGTACGAGGGCATCGTCGCCGAACACCGCACGGTTCGCTCCACCGTCGGGGTCTTCGACGTCTCCCACATGGGTGAGATCCGGCTGACCGGCCCCGGCGCCATCGCCTACGCCGATCGCCTGGTCACCAACGAGACCCGCTCCCTTCCCCTCGGCAAGGTCGCCTACTCGCCCATGTGCCGCGAGGACGGCGGCATCGTGGACGATCTCCTCGTCTACGCCCTCGGCAAGGAACGGCTCCTGGTCGTCAACGCCGCCAATTTCGACAAGGATCTCGCCTGGGTGCAGGCGCACGCGCCGGCCGACGTCTCCGTCGTGGACGAGAACGCCGTCACCGCCCAGCTCGCCGTGCAGGGCCCGCGAGCCGAGGCGGTGATCGCGAAGCTCTACGGCGACCGCGCCGTCGCGCTCGCCTTCTACGAGGCGTACGAGACGGGCGAGGGAGAGGACCGGACCCTGGTCTCGCGCACCGGCTACACCGGCGAGGACGGCTTCGAGATCTACGTGCGCCCCTCGCGCGCGCTCGAGCTCTGGGACCGCGTGTTCGAGGCGGGAGCTCCGGAGGGGATCCGTCCGATCGGATTGGGCGCGCGCGACACGCTGCGCCTGGAGATGGGGTACTGCCTGTACGGAAACGATATCGACGAGACCACGAATCCGATCGAGGCGGGACTGGCGTGGACGGTCCGTCTCGACAAGGAGGATTTCATCGGACGGGGCGCGATCGCGTGCGTCAAGGAGGAGGGCCCGAAGCGAAAGCTCCTCGGGCTGCTCGCCGAGGGCGACCGCATCCCGCGCCACGGCTTCGCGGTGGAGCAGGACGGACGTCCCGCGGGGAAGGTGACCAGCGGCTCGATGGGGATCTCCCTCGGCGCGCCGGTCGCGATGGCCTACCTGGAAGGCGCCGCCGCGAAGGCGGGGGCGCGGGTGCAGGTCCAGGTCCGCGGCCAGGCGGTGCCGGCCGCCGTCACCAGCCGTCCCATGTACACGAAGGGAACCGTCCGCTCGCCCAAACCCAGGAGAACGGCATGAAGGTGCCCGGAGAGCTTCGGTACACCAAGGAGCACGAGTGGGTGCGCGTGAAGGGGAACGAGGCGGAGGTTGGGATCACCGACTACGCCCAGGGTGAGCTCGGGGACGTGATCTTCGTCGAGCTGCCCCAGGCCGGTTCCAAGCTCGCGCACATGAAGCCGTTCGGCACGATCGACGCCGTGAAGACGGTGAGCGATCTCTTCGCCCCCGTCTCCGGCGAGGTGGCGGCGGTGAACGAATCGCTCCAGACCAATCCCGCGCTCGTGAACCAGTCGCCCTACGAGAACGGCTGGATGGTCCGGATCCGGATGGAGAATCCGGGCGAGGTCGACAAGCTCCTCTCCGCCGACGAGTACGAGAAGCTCCTCGGAGCGCACGCGTGAGCTTCGTCGGCCGCAGCGACGACGAGCGCCGGGCCATGCTGGAGCGGATCGGCGCCTCGAAGATCGAAGAGCTGTGGGGCGCGATCCCCGAGGCGTTCCGCGTCCCGGGGGCGCTCCCGCTGCCGGCGCCGATGGCCGAATACGAGATCGCGCGCCGCATGGAGCAGCTCGCCGGCGAGAACGCCGACGCGACCCGCTACGCCTGCTTCCTGGGCGCCGGCATCTACGACCACTTCGTTCCCTCCGCCCTCCGGGCGATCACGGGGCGGAGCGAGTTCGCGACCGCCTACACCCCCTACCAGCCCGAAGTCGCGCAGGGGACGCTCCAGGTCATCTTCGAATACCAGTCGATGATCCGCGAGCTGACCGGCATGGAGGTGGCGAACGCCTCGATGTACGACGGGGCGACCGCCGCCGCCGAGGCGGCCCATCTCGCCGCCGGCGCCACGGGGCGCCGGCGCGTCATCGTATCGGCGGGGCTCCATCCCCACGCGCGCCGCGTGCTCGCGACCTACGCGTCGGCGGGGAACTTCGACCTCGAGGTGCTCCCGCTGGAAGGGGGCCGCACGCCGGCCGCCGCGGTGGCGCGCAGCGCGGGCGACGGCTCCGGTGCGGGTCTGGCCGCCCTCCTCTGGGCGCAGCCCAACTTCGAAGGGGTGGTCGAGGACGGACGCGCCCTGACCGAAGCCGCGCACGCGGCGGGCGCCTACTCGGTCGCCTCCGCCGATCCCGTGGCCCTCGCGGTGCTCTCGCCTCCGGGCGATGACGGGGCCGACGTGGTCGTCGGCGAGGGGCAGCCGCTGGGCGTCTCGATGTCCTACGGCGGACCGCTCGTCGGCTTCTTCGCCATCCGGAAGAAGGACGTGCGCCGGCTGCCGGGGCGCCTGGCCGGGCTGACCGTGGATCTCGACGGCAAGAAGGGCTACGTGCTCACGCTCCAGACCCGGGAGCAGCACATCCGGCGCGAGCGGGCGACCTCGAACATCTGCACGAACCAGGGGCTGATGGCCCTCGCGAACACGATCCACCTGGCGCTGCTCGGCGCCGAGGGGATGCGCGAGGTGGGCCTCCAGTGCCTGGAGCGCGCGCACTACCTGGCCGAGCGGATCGCCGCCGTTCCGGGCGTGACGCTGGCGCACGGCGCCGCGCCCTTCTTCCGGGAGTTCGTCGTCCGCCTGCCGGGCTCGGCCGAGCGCTTCGTGCACGCCGCGCTCGGCTCGCGCATCCTCGCGGGCGTCCCGCTCTCGCGCTTCGACGCCGATCGCCCGGGGGATCTCCTCGTCGCGGCGACCGAGAAGCGGAGCAAGGAAGAGATGGACCGCTACGTGGAGGCGCTCGCGCGCTGGGCACGGGCGGGGCGGCCGGCGCCCGAGGAGGCCGTATGTCCGAGCTGACCCTGCACGAAGGCTCCGTCCCGGGCCATCGCGGCCCGCGCCTGGCGCCCCTCGACGTCCCGGAACAGGGCGCGGCGCGGCTCTTGCCCGGCGTCCGGCTCCGTCCGGGCGCTCCCGACCTGCCGCAGATCTCCGAGCCGGCCGTGGTGCGTCACTTCGTGAACCTCTCGGTCATGAACCATCACATCGACCGCGCCATCTATCCGCTCGGCTCCTGCACGATGAAGTACAACCCGAAGCTGAACGACGAGATGGCCCGCATCCCGGGATTTTCGGCCATCCATCCCCTGCAGCCCGAAGAGACGGCGCAGGGGGCGCTCGCGGTGATCGGCGAGCTGCACGAGTGGATCCGCGCCATCATGGAGATGCCGGGCGTCACGACGCAGCCGGCGGCCGGCGCCCAGTGCGAGCTGACGGCGATCCTCATGACGCGCGCCTACCACGCCGAGCGCGGCGACGCGCGCGAAGAGGTCATCGTTCCCGACTCGGCGCACGGCACGAATCCCTCGTCGGTGGCCCAGGTGGGCTACAAGGTCGTCACCGTGCCCTCCGGGCCCGACGGCTGCGTGGACCTCGAGGCGCTCCGGGCCGCGGTGTCGCCGCGGACCGCCGCGCTGATGCTGACGAATCCGAACACCCTCGGAATCTTCGAGCACAACGTGGGGGAGATCGCGCGCATCGTCCACGACGCGGGCGGGCTCCTGTACCTCGACGGTGCGAACCTGAACGCCATGGTCGGGCTGGCGAGCCCGGGCCGGATGGGCTTCGACTTCGCGCACATCAACCTCCACAAGACCTTCAGCACGCCGCACGGCGGCGGCGGCCCCGGCGGCGGCGTTCTCTGCGTCCGGGCCGAGCTCGAGCCCTATCTCCCCGCGCCCGTGCTGGTCCGCCACGACGATTGCTGGCACTGGGACGAGGACCGGCCCCGCTCGATCGGGCGGGTCCACTCGTTCTACGGAAACTTCGGCATCCTGGTCCGCGCGCTCACCTACATGCGCTCCCTGGGCGCCTCGGGCATCGCGGAGGTGAGCCGCGAGGCGATCCTGAACGCGAACTACCTCAAGGCCCGGCTGATCGAGGCCTACGAGCCGTCGCACGCCGGCTACTGCATGCACGAGTTCGTGCTCTCGGCCAGCCGCCAGAAGGCCCGCGGAGCGCGCGCGCTCGACGTGGCCAAGCGGCTCCTCGATTTCGGCGTGCACGCGCCCACGACCTACTTCCCGCTGATCGTGGACGAGGCGCTGATGGTCGAGCCGACCGAGACCGAGACCAAGGCTTCGCTCGACGCGTTCGCCGAGGCGATGCTGGCGATCGACCGGGAGTCGATCGAGGCGCCGCAGAAGCTCAAGGACGCTCCCACGCGCACGCCGGTGCGCCGCCTGGACGAGGCGCGGGCCGCCCGGCAGCTCGTCCTCTCCTGGCAGGACGCGGAGGCCTCGGGTGGCGCGTGAGCGCCCGGCCGCGGCCGCGCGCCTGGGGAACGCCGGAGCCGAGGAGGGGGAGGCGGTCTCGGAGCTCCGGGGCGGCACCCCGGAGGCCGACGGCGCGGAGCTGAGCTGGAGCGTCTGGCCCGCGCGGCAGAAGCCGCTGACGGCGGCGGTGATCGTGGCCGGCGCCGTGGTGCTCGGGATCCTGATCGCCCGCGGCACGGGGGACCGGCTGCTCGGAATCGCCGCGCCGCTCTTCGTGCTCCTCTCCCTGTCGTCGTATCTCCTCCCCACGCGCTACCGGCTGACGCCGGACGCCCTGGAGGTGCGCTCGCTCGGCGTCGTGCGGACGCGTCCCTGGAGCGAGATGAAGCGCTTCGAAGAAGACGAGGCGGGGCTCTTCCTGAGCCCCTTCGCCAAGCGGAGCTGGCTGGACGCCTACCGGGGCGTGCGGCTCTCCCTGGGAGGGAACCGCGATCGGGTGGTGGCGTTCGTTCAAGCACGCGTCGCGCGCGCCGGGCGCCGATGAGGCGCTGACCGACGAGGACCGGCGTCTCCTCGACCGCCTCGCCGAGACCACCGTGCGCTACCGCATGACGGTCCCCGCGATCCTGTTCCTGGAGAGCATGAAGCCGCTCTCGTTCGTGGGCAGCCAGGCGATGTACTTCTTCGAGCCGATGGTGCGGGCGCTGTTCGCGGTGCCCGAGTACGAGCGCTTCGCGGCCCTCATGGAGCGCCGCGAGAGCGTCGAGGCGCTCCTGGTCGCGATCGAGCGCCGCGACGACGAAGAGCGTCGCGCCGAGAAAGAACGCAAGCAGCGCGAGCGCGACGAACGCGCCGCGCTCCGGAAACGAAAGGAATCCGAGTGACCCAGACCGAACATCAGATCCACGCGGCCGCCCAGCTGCCCGTGCCGGCCGAGAGCCTCCGGTCGATCCTGGCGACCGACTGCGGCAGCACCACCACCAAGGCGATCCTGATCGAGCGCCGGGGGGACGAGTACCGCCTGATCGTGCGCGGCGAGGCGCCGACCACGGTCGAGGCGCCCTTCGAAGACGTCACCCGGGGCGTGCTGAACGCGATCATGGAGGTGGAGGAGCTGGCGGGCCGGAAGATCCTGGACGGCGAGCGGATCATCACGCCGCAGCAGGGGAACGAAGGGGTGGACCTCTACATCTCCACGTCCAGCGCGGGCGGGGGACTCCAGATGATGGTCTCCGGCGTGGTGAAGAGCATGACGGGGGAGAGCGCGCAGCGCGCCGCGCTGGGCGCGGGGGCGATCGTGATGGACGTCATCGCCTCCAACGACGGGCGGCTCCCGCACGAGAAGATCAAGCGGATCCGCCAGCTCCGCCCCGACATGATC
>DATJEJ010000269.1:0-3293 GCA_035496795.1 Candidatus Omnitrophota bacterium | reverse complement strand
TCGAGGCCGGCTGCTCGCGACGCTCCAGCAGCTCTTCGGCGCCGAGGGCACTTCGGCCATCCGGGACCTCCTGGCCGGGATGGACCGGAAGGGGCAGAGCGGCACCGCCACGCTCGTGGGATTCGCCTCCCTGCTGCTCGGAGCCTCGGGCGTCTTCGGTCACCTCAAGGATTCTCTCGACGCCATCTGGAACGTGCGGCAGGAGAAGGGGAGCGGCTGGAAGAGCTGGCTCAAGGACAACGTCTTCTCAGTCGTGGTGCTGATGGGCGCCGCGTTCCTGCTCGTGGTCTCGCTGGCCGTGAACGCCCTGCTCGCCGAGGCGAGCGGCTACCTCTCGCGGAGCCTCCCCGGCGGCGCGGCGCTCGCCTACTACAGCATCCTCTCCATCCCGCCGCTGCTCCTGTTCCTGGCCGGCATCGCGGGGCTGGTCTTCGACCCGCAATCGGTGCGGGGACGGCTGCTCGCCACGCTCCAGCAGCTTTTCGGAGCCCAGGGCACGACGGCCCTCCGCGACATCCTGGCCGGGATGGACCGGAGCGGGCACAGCGGCACCGCCACGCTCGTCGGATTCGGGACCCTGCTGCTCGGAGCCTCCGGCGTCTTCGGTCATCTCAAGGACTCCCTGGATACGATTTGGAACGTGCGTCAGGAGAAGGGGAGCGGCTGGAAGGGCTGGCTCAAGGACAACGTCTTCTCGGTCGTGGTGCTGATGGGCGCCGCGTTCCTGCTCGTCACCTCGCTCGCCGTGAACGCCCTGCTCGCCGCGGCCGGCGACTACCTGTCGCGGAACCTCCCCGGGGGGACGACGCTCTGGGGCGGGATCAACCTGCTCGTCTCCCTCGGCGTGCTGGCCGCGCTGTTCGGGCTGATGTTCCGATACATTCCGGCCGCGAAGCTGCGCTGGCGCGACGCCGTCATCGGGGGGCTGGTCACCGCGGCGCTCTTCATGGCGGGGGAGGCGGCAATCGGCTTCTATCTCGGGAAGAGCGACGTAGGATCCGCGTTCGGCGTCGCGGGATCGCTGGTCGTGCTCCTGGTCTGGGTCTACTATTCGGCGCTCATCTTCTTCTACGGCGCCGAGTTCACGCAGGCGTACGCCGAGCGGCGGGGAACGCGCCCCGCGCCGCGCCGCGAGCGCAAGCCGTAGACAAGGCTTCGCCGGCCCGGAACCCGCTCAAGTCCGTCGAGCGCCCTTCCGATACTCGGTGGGCCACCATGGGCCACCCGATCGCGATCCTCTTCCTTCACGGCATCGGCCGCACCGAGCCGGGCTACTCGCGTCCTCTCGCCGAGGCGATCGCCGCGCGCTTCGCGCGGTCGGCCGGCGGCGAGACCTCCGACCCCCAAGCGCAGGTCGTTTTCGAAGAGGTGAACTGGAGCGCCGCGCTCCAGCCGGCCGAAGACGACCTGGGCGCGCGTCTCCGCGCCGCGGGGCCGCTCCATTTCGGCCGGCTGCGCGGATTCATGCTCGACTTCGCCGCCGACGCGATCGCCTACCAGCCGACGCACGCCGACCGCTCGGCGTACGACGCCATCCACGCCGAGGTCGCGGCGAGCCTGGGGCGTCTGGCGCGCCGCGCGGGTGATCGCGCCCCGCTCGGCGTGATCGGCCACAGCCTGGGATCGGTGATCGCGAGCAACTACCTCTACGATCTGACGAAGCCGCGCGGGAGCTTCATGGCTCCCGAGGTGCGCGCCCGGATCGGGAAGACCCCGCTCGAACGCGGCGAGACCCTGTCCCTCTTCTACACGATGGGAAGCCCGATCGCGCTCTGGAGTCTTCGTTACCCGGACTTTGGCGTTCCGGTGAAGCTTCCGGCCAAGCGCCTCGCGGGGCATCACCCGGGACTCGAGCCGCGCTGGGTCAACTTCTACGACCCGGACGACGTGATCGGCTATCCCCTGAAGCCGTTGAACGAGGCTTACCGCGAAGCGGTCGACGAGGACCGCCCGGTGGACGTGGGGAGCTGGCTCACGCGATGGAATCCGCTTTCCCATACGGGATACTGGGGCGATGGCGGCGTCGCCGACGTCATCGCCGCCGGCGTGACCGAAGCGTGGCGCCGGAGCAGTGCGATCGCGTTGGTGGGGGCGAAGAAATCCGTGCGTCCTCGCCGCGCCGCCTCGCGGGTCTGATTCACTTTCGCAACTCCCCCCATGCGAAACTGGCCCCCTCCTTGCACCGCCGTTTTCCGCGCGCTTCGCGCGCGGGACTTGGAGGGTACCGACCATGAGACGAGGACGCCTGCTGCTCGGGCTCTTGATCGCCGCGATTTCCGTGATCAGCTACTACTCGCTCCAGCAGCAGAATCCGGTCACGGGCGAGACGCAGCACATCGCGATGGACGTGGACCAGGAAGTGGCGCTGGGCCTGGAATCGGCGCCGCAGATGGCCGAGGAGATGGGCGGGCTCGATCCCGATGAGAGCATCCAGCAGCGGGTGCAGCGGGTCGGACAGCGCGTCGTGCAGCAGAGCGAGGCTCGGGGCACGCCCTACCAGTATCACTTCTACGCGCTCGCCGACCCGCAGACGGTGAACGCCTTCGCGCTCCCGGGAGGGCCTGTCTTCATCACGCGCGGTCTCCTGTCGCGCCTGGAGAACGAGGCCGAGCTGGCCGGCGTGCTGGGCCACGAGGTGGGCCACGTCGTGGGCCGGCACACGGCGGCCGCGATCGCGAAGACCCAGCTCGCGCAGGGGCTGATCGGCGCGGCCGGCGTCGCGGGCTCCGACGATCAAGGGGGAGGGCAGCGCTCCGCGCAGCTCGCGGCGCTCGTCGCCCAGATGGTGCAGCTGCGCTACGGACGGGGCGCCGAGACCCAGTCCGACACGCTGGGCGTGCGCTTCATGACCGAAGCGGGGTACGACCCGCGCGCCATGCTGGAGGTGATGCGGATCCTGAGCGAGGCTTCGGGACCGGGCCGCGAGCCCGAGTTCATGAGCACGCACCCCGACCCCGGAAACCGCCGCGAGGTGATCCAGGGAGCGATCGAGCGCCGCTACCCGAACGGTGTTCCGAGCAACCTCACCCTGGGTGAGCGGTTCGAGACTACCTACGGGTCGCGCTGACCGCCCGCGCTCCCGACACGGCGCGCGCCGCGCTCGTCGCGGCCGCGCCGATCCGATGCACGTTCTCGCGCGCGCCGGCCGCGCCGGCGTTCCCGGGGCTCGTCCCGCCCGGTCCCGCCGTGCCCAGCGCGTAGCTGTTTCCTGATTCCGTGAGCGTGCTCGAGGCGTCGTAGGCGATCCCGATCGCGGGTCCGCCCCCGCCGCCGCCGCCGTGGCCGCCGCGTCC
>DATJEJ010000268.1:0-10855 GCA_035496795.1 Candidatus Omnitrophota bacterium | reverse complement strand
GCGAACCTGGCCTCGATGATGGACGCGCCGTTCGTCCCCGCGGTAAACCTCTTCGAGGCGATGCAGTCGATGGCGCCGTTCGTCCGCCTCTCGAGCGACCTCCGCGGCTTCGCGCTCGATCTGACCCGGATCGCGAACGATCTCCGGCTCCTGGCGAGCGGGCCGACCACCGGCTTCAACGAGATCGGGCTCCCGGCCGTGCAGCCCGGCTCCTCGATCATGCCGGGCAAGGTGAACCCGGTGATGCTCGAGATGACGAACATGGTCTGCTTCCAGGTTCTCGGCTACGACGCCACGGTGGCGTACGCCGCGCAGGCCGGGCAGCTCGAGCTGAACGTCATGATGCCGGTGATCGCGCACAACCTGCTCCGCTCCCTCCATATCCTGGCGCCCGCCTTGAAGGCGCTGCGCGAGAAGTGCGTGGATGGGATCACGGCGAACGAGGCGGTCTGCCGGGAGTACTTCGACCACTCGATCTCGATCGCGACCGCGCTGAACCCCTTCATCGGGTATCTCGCCGCCGCCGAGGTCGCCAAGGAGTCGGCCAAGACGGGAAAGATGGTCGTCGAGATCGTGCGCGAGCGGAAGCTTCTCACCGAGGAGCAGATCGCGAAGGTCTTCTCCCCCGAAGGGATGACGCACCCCGGCGGATCATGATCCGCGCGCGGTGGACCGTCCTGCTCACGCTGCTCCTACTGCCCGCCTGCTCCGAGCGGGACGGGCGCGTTCCCGAGTCCACCGACGCCCCCGTCGACACCGCGCGCATCCATGCCCCCGAAGTCGCCTCCTGGCCCTACCGTCGCGAGATCTCGGCCGATCTCGACGGCGACCACAAGCTCGACCGCGTCGTCATCGCCGCCGACGTGACCCTGGGCCCCACCGGTCCCCTCTGGGGGGACGCCCATCGCTGGGCGGTCTACGTCGAGCCGGAAAGAGGGGAGCGGACGCTGCTCTACGGAGCGCTCGTACACCACGGCTTCGCCGAGGCGGCGGTGCTCGATCCCGACGAGAAGGGCCACCGGATGGTGTTGATCCAGGAGCGCACACCGGAGCAGGTGCGCGCGCTCGAAGTGGAATACCGGAAGGGGAAGGCGAAGCTCGCCTCCGCCGCCGCGTACCGGGTCGGCGAGTGGCTTCCCGGATCGGCGTCGATGCGATAGCGCTCGGGCGCGAGCCCGTCGGATCGCGCGGAGAGACTCCAACGAAAACGGGGCGGCGCCTTGCGGCGGCCGCCCCGATCGCTTTGCTTTCGCCCGATTACAGCGTGAAGCCGAATCCCGCCCGGACCTGAACGTAGTTCAGGCTCGCGCCGTCCATGGCGACGTTGTGATACAGCGCCGTCACGTTCATGCGCGACTTGGGGCTGACCGGAAAGTCCACGCCGGCGCCCAGATTGAACCCAAACTTGGAGTCGGATGCCGACGCCGTGCCGAGCACGCTGTCGTCGATCTTGGCCGTGACGCTGTAGAGACCCGCGCCCGCCTGGCCGAAGAACTGCGTTCCGATCCCCTGCGTGAAGTTGTAGCGGAGCGTCGGGTGCACGCGGATCAGGTGCATCGAGCCCGTGTTGTTCGCGGTGAAGCCGTTGTCATATTCCACGCTGCCCATGTTGTCGAACGAGAGCTCCGGGCCCCAGGAGAGCTTGGGGGACGGATGCATCCAGTAGGCCGCGCCGAAGGCGATGCCGCCGCCCATCGTGTCGCCGTTGCCGATCGCGTCGTCCGAGGACTTGGCGAAGCCCAGGTTCACTTCCATCGTGCCCGGGTTGGAGCCCGACTCGTGGTGGGGCCGCGTCGCGGCGCCCGCCGTGGAGGCGACGGCCATCAGGGCCACCGCCGAGAGAACCAGAACGAGATTCCGCTTCATCACACGCTCCTCGGTTTGCGGACGCTCGCGCGCCCGTCATCAAAACGGGGCGACGCCGACCGGCGCCGCCCCGACATCCTGCTGCCCAACCTTGCGATTACAGGCCGAAGCCGACGCCAGCGCGGAACTGCATGTAGTTGAGGCTCTGGCCTTCGGTCGACACCGTGTGATACAGACCCGTGAGGTTCATCTTCGTCTTCGGGCCGACCGGGAAACCGACGCCCGCGCCGACGTTGAAGCCGAACTTGGACTGGCTGTCGCTGGCATCGCCCACGACGCTGTCCTTGACGTCCATCGACACGTTGTAGAGACCGGCGCCGCCCTGAGCGTAGAAGGACGGGCCCACGCCCGCGCCGAAGTTGAACCGGATCGCCGGGTTCACGCGGAACGCGTTCGTCTTGAGCTCGTTGTCCGTGGTCGTACCGTTGTCGTAGTTCGCGGTGCCGAGGTTGTCAAAACCGGCCTCGAGGCCCCACGAGATCATCGGGGACGCACTCCGCCAGTAGCCCGAACCGAACGACAGACCGCCGCCCATGGCATTCTCGGCGCCGGCGATGTCGATGCCGGAGGTCACGTCCGTGGAGGACTTGGAGTAGCCCGCGTTCAGCTCGACCGTTCCCAGGCTGGGCACCGGAGACGCGCTGGCGAGCGGCGCGAGCGCCAGACCGACAACCGCAGTCGCAAGAACCAGAGCCAAATGAATCCGCTTCATCTGCATCCCCCTTCTGTTGTAGACGGACTTCCGATTCCACCCACTTGGGTCTCGATGGACCGGCATCCATGCCGCGAGACCCACCACCCCGACCGGAATTGAATCGGCATGTGACTCCGGGAACTTGAGGGGGTGCACCGAAGGGGACGGCGGGGCTCTACTGGATTGAGGTGCAGCGGGTTAGGCGTTCGGGATCTCGACCTCGGCGCGGGGCACCCGTCCCTCCTCCACGTCCTTGAAGAAGTACCAGTAGAGGGCCGAGGCGGCGATGTAGAGCGCGGCTGCGATCATCAAGGGCTCGGTGTAGCCCTTGCGCTCGATCAAGGCGCCGCCGACGTCGGCGCTGACGCTCCAGGCGAGGTACCAGGAAAGGGAGAGGAGGCTGTTGGTGATCGCGTGGTCGCGCTGGGGCACGACCTCCATCGCGAAGTGGGAGGAGAGGGGCTGGTTCATGTTCATGAGCGCGCTACGAAGGAAGAAGGAGGCGGCCACGAGCGGGAACCAGCTCGAGAGCGCGAGGGCGATCATGAACGGCACCGACAGGAGCTGCGTCACGACGACGCCGCGCACGAGCCCCATGCGCCGCGAGACCGCCGGCCCGAACAGGTTTCCCGCCACCATGAAGGCCTGCATCGCGCTGAACAGGAGCCCGATCGCCCCCTCGCTCAGCCCGAACCGGTCCCGGAAGTAGAGGTTCAGGAACGGAATGATGAGCCCCGCGCCCAGGCCGATCAGCATCGCCGGGGCGACCAGCTTGAGATTCAGCGCCCAGTCCAGCTCCGCCAGATCGCGGACCTGGCGCCACGCGCCGCGAAGCCGCCTCTCGACGAAGACTCCCGGCGCCAGGGCAGCAAGAGGTTCGGGGCCAGACGAGATCCGGCCCGGGGCTTTCATCCGGTGGAACGGAATCACGCAGAGCAGCGTGGCGGCGGCCGAGACGAAGAGCGACCCGCGCAGCGCGAGCCGGTCGGAGGGCGTGATCAGGCGGAAGAGGTGCGGCAGGAAGCCCCCGATCGCCGAGCCGAGGATCGCCGCGAACACGAGCACGGTGAAGGCGGCGCTGAAGAGGAACGGACGCGCGGGCTCGGCCACCTCGCTCATCACGACCGGCGCGATCGATAGGCGATAGACGGTGAGCGCCATCCCCGACACGAACGCCACGACCAGCATCAGCTCGGGCTCGGTCAGGGCCGCCTGCATGGCGCTGATCGCGGCGCAGAGCGCGCCCGCGCCCACCAGGATCACGCGGGCCGCCGTCGAGCGGAAGAGGAACGCGGCGGGGATCGCGGCGACGGCCGCCCCGAGCGAGATCTTGGAGATGATCTGCCCGATCCCGGCGTCCGAGAAGCCGAGCGAGCGCAGGTAGAGGTTGAAGAGGAGGGAGAAGATCGACTGCCCGAAGCCGATCAGGAAGAGGCCGGCCAGGTAGAGCCGCGCGTTCCGGCCGGAATGCCGGACCTGCTGGACGTACTCGCGAACGACGCTCCCGAGCGCGCGGTGCATCCGCTAGAAGCGTCCCCGGGCGCGCTCCTTCGCGGGCAGGATCTCCAGGCAGGTCGTCCACCAGCCGGTGCGGATCGTCTCCACGAACTCCTCCGGAAGCGACTCGTCCTCCATCTCCCGCGCGAGGGCTTCGTGGTCGTAGGCGACGGGCACGAAGCACGCGGCCTCGGTGCCGGGCTCGAAGAAGGCGTACCACACCTCGGTGCGGCCGTCGTTGGCGGGCCGGCCGACGGCGCCCACGTTCACGACGCGGCCGCCGCCCGGGAGCGTGCGCTGCCAGTGAAGCCCGGTGTGGGTGCAGAGGACCAAGTCGGCGCCCGATTCCCGCAGCAGGCGGTCGAGGAAGCGGTCCGAGGTGGTCGAGTCCCACAGGAACTCGTTCACGCGCCGCGGCGAGCCGTGACAGAGGAGCCAGCGTTTCCCGCCCCGGGTGAACCGAAGCTCCGAGGGCAGCGCCGCCAGCCACCGGCGCTCCGCGTCGGAGGTACGGCGATTCGTGTACGCATAGGAGAGCCGCGCGTAGGCGTTGTCCCGGGGATGCGCGTAGCCGCAGCCGCAGTCGGCGAGCCGCGCCGCGAGGGAGCGGTCGTAGTTCCCCGCCACGGTCAGGACCCCGTATTCCTCGAGGATCGGGAACACGCGGTCGGGATGGGGACCGAAACCGCCCAGGTCCCCGAGACAGAAGATCCGGGCGGCGCCGCGTCCGCGCGCGTCCTCGAGCACGGCGCGGAGGGCCAGGTGATTGGAGTAGACGCCGCCGAGCACGGCGAGCGCCCCCTCGACGCTCCGTCCCTGCAGGCGCCCCCCCGCCCTCAGTTCCGGCACGTTGCCCCCGTCGCCCAGCAGGTGTGGCAGGCCCCGTGCGCCAGCGGATGCGGGCGCATCGATTCGCGCAGCGTCTTTCCCATGAGGGCGTCGGGAGCGTCGATCAGGATCGGACAGACCATGACGCCCCGGCTGGTCACCATGCGGCTCGTGGAACACTGGAGCGACCAGGGATCGTGGCCGCGCAGGTGCTCGTCGGTCAGGAGATCCTCGGCGCCATAGCCGCGCGTCCGTTCCCGCTCCCGTCCGATGAGAAAGAGCGGAAGCACCTTCACGCGCGGCCTCGCGATCCCCCGCGCGCGCAGGAGGTCGTGGAAGCGCTCCCGGATCGCGTCGTCTTCGTCGTCATCCCACGTGCGCGCCACGGTGAGAATCGGGTTCAGCCCGGCCGCGGCCAGCCGCTCCACCCCGGCCATCGCCTCGTCGAACGAGCCCGCGCCGCGAATGGGATCGTTCCGCTCGGGCGTGGTCCCGTCCAGGCTCACGCGCACTTCCAGCGAGTAGCGCGAGGCCTGGTACGCCTGGGCGAGCGCGCACGCCCGCTCCTCGGTGATCAGCGTGCCGTTGGTCAGCACCGTCGCGGACCCGATCCGGAGCGCGTCCTCCAGGATCCCGAGCAGCTCGCGGTTCAAGAACGGCTCCCCGCCGGTGAAATAGAGGTCGTTCACGCCCAGGGACTCCGCCTCGAGCAGATAGGGACGGATCTCGTCGCGCGTCATCAGCTCGTGCTCGTGATTGGCGGGGCCGCACGCGATGAAGCAGTGGCGGCACTGCAGATTGCAGAGCGTTCCCCCGACCTGGAACCAGACGGTGTCGAGCCCGAGGAACGGAACGCGGGGCGCGGCGCGCGCGAGCTCGGCTTGCGACGCCGGGGCGGCGCCGCGCGCGAGCAGCGGAATCGGCGCGTCGGAAGCGGGAGGCATGGCCAACCGAGCCTAGCACGCCCTTGTGCTATCCTCACCCCGCGTTTCCACCCCCCGTTCCCTGGAGCCATACCGCTTGATCTGGGACGTCCTCATCGTGGGCGCCGGCCCCGCCGGCCTCTCCGCCGCCCTCTTCACGCGCATGCGGCGGATGTCCACGCTGCTCCTCGACACCGCCGTCGCGGGGGGACAGCTCGCCTCCCTCTACCCCAAGAAGCCGGTCCACGACTACCCCTCGTACACCTACGTCATGGGGGACGCTCTCGGCCGGAACTTCGTGGACCAGGCGAATCACATGGGCGCCGAGATCCGCGAGGGGGAGCACGTGACGATGATCGCGCGCGACGAGGAGGCGAACCTGATCCGCGTCACGTCGACGAAGGGCGTCCACGAAGCCCGAAGCGTGATCGTGGCCACGGGGGGCGGCGCCTTCGAGCCGCGAAAGATCAACAAGCCGGGCGAGGTCGAGCTGCGCGGCAAGGGCGTGGGCTACGGAATGCCCGACGTCGAGGAGAGTCGCGGGAAGCGCGTGCTCGTGATCGGCGGCGGCGACAGCGCGCTTGAATCGGCGCTCTCCCTGAAGGACGTCGCCGACGTCACGCTGATCCACATGCTGGACAAGTGGCAGGGGATGGACTCCTACGTCGAGGAGATCGCCGAGTCCGGCGGCATCCGCGCGCTGCTCGAGACCGAGACCGTGGAGATCCGGGGGGATGGCCGGGTGGAATCGGTGGTGGTCCGGAACAAGAAGACCGAGGCCGTCGAGGAGATCCCGGTGGATCTCGTCTCCATCAACATCGGCTATCTCATGGACACGAAGATCATCCGGAAGTGGGGGCTCACGCTCACGGGCAACTACATCCAGGTGGACAACGTGATGAACACGAACATCAAGGGCGTGTTCAGCTGCGGGGACATCGCGACCTATCCGGGGAAGTACAAGCTCCTGATCACGGCCTGCAGCGAGGGAGCGGCGGCGGGAAACTCGGCCTACATCTACGTGAAGCAGCCGAAGAAGTTCACGGTGGGCGAGCTGTACGCCGCGCCGAAGGAAGACGGAGACGCGCAGCCCAAGGCGTCCTAGACGCCCCCGACCGTCAGCTCCTTGAAGCGGATGCTCGGCGATGCCACGTTGTTCCGGAATTCCAGGTCGCTCCCCACGGCGTCGATTCCCATCAGCATGTCCGGGATCCGCCCGCCGAGCGTGATCGCCTCGACCGGCTTCGACAGCTTCCCCGCCTCGATCCAGGATCCCTCGACCTGCTGGCTGAACTCCCCCGACACCACGTCGATGCCGAACCCCGCCAGGTCGGTGACGTAGAGGCCGCGCGGCGTCTCGGCGATCATCCGCTCCAGGCGCTGGCCGCCGCGGTCGATGAAGAAATTCGTCGGCTGCACCTCGGGAATCGATTCGTACCCGCGACCCGCGTTCCCCGTGGTCCCCACCCCCATGCGCCGCGCCGAGACCGAGGTCTGGAGGAAGCGGCGCAGCACGCCGCGGTCCACGACCACGTTGCGCCGCGACTGGACCCCTTCGCCGTCGAAGGGGCGCGAGCCCAGACCGCGCCGCATCGTGCCGTCGTCCACGATCGTGACGAGCGGCGAGGCCACGGCCGTCCCGAGCTTCCCCGCCAGGAAGGAGCGCTGTTCGAGCACGTTCGACCCGCTCACCGCGCCGAAGAGCCCGCGCAGGAAGACGCCCGCCGCTTCGGCCTCGAAGATCACCGGGACCTTCGCCGAGGGAACGGCGGCGGCGCCCAGCTTGGCCAGCGCGCGGGTCGCGGCCTTCCGCCCCACCCGCTCCGGCGTCTCGAGGTCCGCGAAGATCCGCTTCCGGTCCGCGAATCCACCCGTCCGCTTCTGGGTCCCCTGGGAGGCGACGGCTTCCACCGAGAGCCAGCAGGCGCTGGCGCGATAGGTCTGGTAGGGGATGTAGGTGTTCGAGAAATGGATCTCGTTCGACTGCACGCCGCATCGCGCGTCGCGCGTGGACTGCACGCGCTTGTCCTGGGCGAAAGCGTTCTCCTCGGCCGCGCGGGCGAGGGCCGTGAGATCGGCCGGACCCAGCCGGAGCACGCCGGGATCGTCGATCTCCAGCTCGAGCGCGGCGGGCGCGGGCTCCTCGGAGATCTTGTTCTCGTCGCGCGGCGTCGCCTCGGCGGCGAGGGCGATCGTCCGCGTCACGATCTCGTCCAGCACGGGGGTGCGGAGATCGGTGGTGTACATGAAGCCCATGCGGCGGTCGCGGAAGACGCGGAGACCCAGTCCCTGGATCACCGACTGCTGCACCAGCTCCACCTCGCGCTGGCGCACGCGCACCTCGGTGAAGTGCACGATCTCGAGGAAGGTCTCGGCCTGGGCGGCGCCGGAACGCTCGGCGTTGGTGCGAACCCGCTCCATCAGCTCGCGCGGCGCGAAGTTGGGCATGCTAGATCGCCGTCCCGCCGACCGTGATCGAGGAGACGCGCACGGTGGGCTGCCCCACGCCGACCGGGACCGACTGCCCGTCCTTGCCGCAGGTGCCGCGCGTCTGGTCCACGATCAGGTCGGTGCCCACCCCCTCGATCCGCTGGAGGAACTCGAGGGAGTTGCCGATCAGCACGGCGCTCCGGACCGGGCGCGTGATTTTCCCGTTCTCGATCAGGTACCCCTCGCGGACCGCGAAGTTGAAGTTGCCGCTCGTCGTGTCGACCGAGCCGCCGCCGAGATCGGCCGCGTAGAAGCCCTTCGGGATGTCGCTCAGGAGCGACCCGGGATCGTCGGTGCCGCGATCGATGTAGGTGTTCGTCATGCGCGGGATGGGGCGCTGCCGGTAGGACTGGCGGCGGCCGTTTCCGGTGGAGCGGAGCCCCAGGAGGAGCGCGTTCTGCTTGTCGAGCAGGTAGGAGACGAGACCGCCCCCCTCGACCAGGATCGTCCGCTGCGAGGGCGTGCCCTCATCGTCGACCAGCGTGGTGCCGCGGCCGTTCGCCCACCGACCGTCGTCCACCACGCGAACGAGCGGCGAGGCGATCACGCTCCCGAGCTTCCCCGCGAGCATCGAGCTGCCGCGCCGCACGCCGTCCCCTTCCGAGGCATGCCCCAGCGACTCGTGGATCAGCACGCCGCCCCAGCCGGGCCCGATCACCACCGGCATCGGCCCCGCGGGTGCCGGCCCCGCCTCGAGCAGCGTGATGGCCTGGCGCGCGGCTTTCTGCGCCGTCGCCTCGGGGGTGACGCGCGCCAGATAATCCTCCTCCACGCGTCCGCCGAGGCTGTTGAAGCCCATTCTCCGCGCGCTCCCCGAGACCGCGGTCGGAGCGCAGGAAACGTAGAGCAGGTATTGCCGGTCCAGGACGTAGCCGCCGTCCGAGGTGGCGATCAGCACGTCGCGCACCTCGTCCTGGTACTCGACGCGCACCGAGGCGATGCGCGGATCCACGGCGCGGGCGGCCGCGTCCATGCGGCGCACCACGTCGAACTTGGCCGACTCGACCATCAGCGCCGCGGGCGTCCGCAGCACGAACGGCGCGACCAGGCGGCGCGGCGCGACGTTGAGCGGGGAGACGGGGCTCTGATTCTCGACGATGCTCGAGGAGACGTGGGCCGCGTCGAGGAGCGAGTTGTAGGTGATGTCGTCGGTGTAGGCGTAGCCGGTCTGGGTGCGGCGCACCACGCGGACGCCGGCCCCCCGCGGATAGCCGTAGGTGACGGAGTCGATCTTCCCATCGTCCAGGACGATGCTGGTCCGGAACCGCTGCTCGGCGAAGACCTCGGCGAAGTCGCCGCCGCGCTGGAGCGCCTCGGCGAGGATCCGGTTCACCGTCTCCTCGTTCAGGATGTCGCGCAGCTCCTGACCGATGCCCATGATCGCCGCCTCGGCGTCGCGGCGGAACAGGATCGAGGAACCGAGCGTTCCGGTCAGGACGGCAGTGGAGACCAAAGCGCCGCGCCGGAGGAAGATCCGGCGGGAGATCGGATTGTCCCAGGGCATTAGCGTGAGCCTCGCAAAATCCGCCCTCGGTTGCAAGGCTCCGGGGCCGATGCTAGAGTCGCCCCAATGGAACGCATTCGCAGTCGGATCTTCACCATCGAAGAAGCCAATCAGCTCCTCCCCTACCTGGACCAAGCCCTGGACCGCCTGGCGGGCCTGGGACGCACCGTGACCGGCTTGAAGCGCGAGATCGACGTCCTCCGCGCCATCGCCAGCTCGGGGGCCAGCGAGCTGAACCCCGATCTCCGGTCGCTGGGGGAGAAGGAGGATGCCTACGAAACCACGGTGGAGCGCTTCCGCTCCGTCCTGGCCGAGGTCTCCCGGCACGGCTGCATCGTCCGCGACCTCGAGCTGGGCCTGGTGGACTTCTACACGATGCACCGGGAGCAGATCGTCTGCCTCTGCTGGCGCCGGGGGGAGCCCCGGATCGAGCACTGGCACCCGCTGGACGAAGGCTTCTCCGGACGCCGCCCGCTCGACGAGCTGCGCTGACCTCCAAAACCCCGGCCCTGGCCGCAAGTTCTAGCCCTTGGACAAGCGCGACGTCGCCCGCACCCTCGAGCAGATCGCCGCGATCCTCGAGATCAAGGGGGAGAACCCCTTCAAGGTTCGGGCCTACGAAAACGCCGCCCGCGCCGTCGATGCCCTCTCCGAAGACCTCGGGGCCCTGATCGCCGAGAAGCGCCTCTCCGAGGTGCGCGGGATCGGCCCCTCCATCCAGAAGAACGTCGAAGAGCTCTGGACCACCGGGACGATGAAGTACTTCGAGGACCTCTGCGAGACGGTCCCGGTCGGGTGGTTCGAGATGATGCGCATCCCGGGGCTGGGCCCCAAGCGGATCCGCACCCTCTGCGACCTCCTCCAGATCGCGTCGGTCGAAGGGCTGAAGGAGGCCGCGGAGGGAGGTCGGATCCGCGGCCTGAAGGGGTTCGGGGAGCAGTCGGAGAAGAAGATCCTGGAGGGGATCGCCTTCCTGGAGCGCGGCGGCCGGCGCGAGCTGGCCGCGGTCGTCCGCCCCATCGCCGAGGAGATCCTGGCCGCGCTCCGCGACCG
>DATJEJ010000267.1:0-2420 GCA_035496795.1 Candidatus Omnitrophota bacterium | reverse complement strand
GCTCGAACTTGCGCATCGGGAAGACGTGGACGCCGATGTCGGCGTAGTAGCGGCCGGTGTAGACGATGGCGGGGCCCTCGGCGCCGCGGCTTCGGGTCACCGGGCTATTCGAAGGAGAAGGGGGTGGGGTGCTCGCCCTGGGGGCGGAGCGGGCCCGGCGCGGCGTCGATCGCCGCCTCCGGCACCCCCTCGGCGGCGCCCGCGGGCACGAGCGCGCGGTAGAGCACGAGGACCGCGGCCACCCAGAACGGGAAGGTGAGCGCGCTCACCAGGCTGGTCCACAGGATGCTGAGGATGCGGAACACCTGGTCCGCATGCGTCGCCCACGCGGCGATGGTCCCGAGGAGCATCGCGGGAATGGTGGCGACGAGCACGATCATGAAGAGGATCACGAAGAACACGACGAGCCGGAGGAGCAGCCCGCCGAAATGCGACCCCACGAGCCGCGCGCTCGCCGACACGGAGCGGGCGGCGCCCTGCCCGGACAGCACCACGCCCGGAATCGCGAAGAAGAGGAAGAAACCGGAGAGCATGAGCCAGGCCAGGAGCGGGAAGACCGCGGCCACGGCGATCACGGCGACGATCTCCTTGGGCAGGTCGGGGAAGGGCGCGATCGCCGCCACGAGGATGCCCGCGATCAGGACGACCGGTCCCGCGACGATCAGGATCTGGAGGATGACCGAAAGCACGAAAGGAACCATCCGCTCCAGGACGTGCCGGATCGCGCTGACGAAGCTCATGCGCTCGCCGTGGAGCAGCGCGTCCTGAAGGGGGAGGAACGGCGTATACACCAGGACCAGAAGCGGCAGGTAGGCCGAGACCTTCATCAGCGCGTGGATCATCAGCGCGTTGTTGTCGCGATAGCCGAGCGGCGAGGTCCCCGCGCCGGCCAGCTCCAGATAGAGCGCCGTCCCGAAGTGGTAGAACCACAGAAAGACCAGAGCCGGAAGGGCGGGCGGAATCGAGCGGCGCCCCAAGGCGGAGAGGGAGCGAAGATAGGCCCCCACGGGTGGGAGCTCGCGCGAAGGCGCTACGGCCGGAGCGTCCGTGGCCATGGGGGCGCATTGTACTCCATGCCGCGGAGCTCCCAAGCTTCGGATTTCGGCCCGCTCGTCCGCCTCGCGTTCGGGCGCTTCCCGCGATAGAATCGAGGCTCAGACGCTCCCTGCGAGGCGACCCCGATCTCCATGACCCCGATTTCCGATCGCCTGGGCATTCCGACCCCGGCGGCGCTGCCGGAAGACCGTCCCGCGCCCGGCGAGGCGCCGGTCGCCCTGGACGACGATCAGCGCGCCGCCGTCGAGCACGGCGACGGTCCGCTCCTCGTGGTGGCCGGGGCGGGAACCGGCAAGACCACCGTCATCGCGCGCCGGATCGCGCACCTCGTCACCACCGGGCGCGCCCGCCCCTCCGAGATCCTGGCCCTCACGTTCAACGACAAGGCGGCCGCCGAGATGCAGGAGCGGGTGGACCTGCTGGTCCCCTACGGCTACTCGGACGTGCGCGTCGCCACCTTCCACGCGTTCGGCGAGGAGGTGCTCGCGGGGCACGGTCTGGAGATCGGGATCGCGCCCGGCTCGACCGTGCTCGACAAGACCGCGCAGGCCCTGTTCCTGGCGGAGCGGATCGAGAAGCTCCCCCTTCGCCGCTATGCGCCGCTCTCCGACCCCACGCGCTATCTCCACGCCCTCGCGGACTACTTCAGCCGCGCCAAGGACGAGCCGTGGAGCGCCGAGGAGCTCCACGCCCGCGCCGAGGCGCGTCTCGGCGATCCCGACCCCGCCGTTCGCGACCAGGCGGAGCGGGACCTGGAGCTGGCGAGCGCGTACGACGCCTACAACCGGATGCTCTGGGAAGCCGGCTTCCTCGATTTCGGGGACCTGCTCGCGCTGACGCACCGGCTCTTCGAGGAGAGCCCCGCGGTGCTGCGGCGCTTCCAGGAGCGCTTCCGCTACGTGCTCGTGGACGAGTTCCAGGACACGAACCCGGTGCAGTTCAAGATCGTGCGCCGACTGGTCGAGCGGCACCGAAATCTCGTGGTGGTGGGGGACGACGACCAGAGCATCTACCGCTTCCGCGGCGCCCATCTGAAGAACATCCTCGAGTTCCGCCAGCACTACCCCGGCACCCGCGAGATCGTGCTCCGGAACAACTACCGGAGCACGCGCGAGATCCTGACGGTCGCGCGGCGGCTGATCCTCATGAACCGGGAGCGGCTGGAGGTGCGCTACGGCATCGCGAAGGAGCTGACCGCGCACAGCCGCGGCGCCGCACCGCAGTGCCGCGAGTTCGCGACCGAGTCGGAAGAGGCGCGGTGGGTGGCCGACGCCATCGAGCGCGGCGTGGCGGACGGGCGGCGGAGCTGGCGCGATTACGCCATCCTCGTCCGCACGAACGAGCACGCCGAGCCGTTCCTGCGC
>DATJEJ010000266.1:0-4321 GCA_035496795.1 Candidatus Omnitrophota bacterium | reverse complement strand
CCGCCCGCGCGATGTAGGTCCCCATCCGGACCAGGAAGGGGAGCGAGGCGTCCTGGCTGCCGAGAGGACGGCCCTCCACCCACTCCCAGGCCACGAAGCCGTGCATCTCGCCGAGCAGGCGCGGAGCGAACCCGAGCGCCGCGAGGGGAGCGGACCGCCGCGCGATCCTGGCCGCCAGCGTGCGCTCCATGCCCGGCGCGGTCGCGTGCCCGCAGAACTTGAAGAGCACGCGGCCCCCGTCGCGCGAGGCGCAGAGAAGCTTGGGGCGCTCGAGCGGGCGCAGCACCGCCGGCCACGCCCGCTCGCCGCCGTAATGGACGGCGCGCCAGGCGCCGCCTCCCACCTCGGTCACGCGGACCAGGTCGCCGAAGGCCGTTCGCACTCCGGTCCACAGCTCCTCGGCCAGCGTCCGCTCGCCGAAACGCGGCGGCGAATCCAGCGCCGGGTAGGAGCGGAAGGATCGCCAGCGGGAGCGCGCTTCGGCCGGCGCGCGGGCGCCGGGACCGTTGCCGTGCGCCGGAAGCAGGGCGATGTCGTCGATGCCGGTCCGCCGCATCGCCTCGGCGGCCGCGAGCATCGAGGAGCCGGACAGGCCGGGCCCCTCGTCCACGACGATCCCGAACGGCGCGTCGGGTAGCGGGACATCCAGGCGGCGCTCGAGGGGTTGGCCCGATGGCCGCACCGTGACCCGCTTGGCGCCGAATCCGCGCGCCCGCAGCGTGGCCATGACGACCGCCGACAGCGTGGTCCCGATGGTTCGGATCCCGACCACGAGAACGCGCCGGTCGGCCGCGTTCTCGCGCTCGATCGCCCACCGGAGCGCCTGATCCCGGTAGGACTGCAGCGTCAGGCCGTAGAACGCGAAACCCTCGGGCACCTTGACGCGGATGGTGCCGCCGCGCCCGCGCAGCGGGGCGAGCGCGCGGCGGGAGGCGCCGACCGCCCGGCACGCCTCCCCGGGGGTTCCCGAGAAGGAGTGTTCGTAGGCCGTCGCGGCCAGGGTCGCGACACGGCGGGCGACGGCCAGATCGCGCGAGCGAGCGGACCCCGTCCCGACCCCCTCGGGAGCATCGAAGAGCGCCTGCTCCAACTCGCCCGCGCGCTCGACCAGTCCGCGCACCCGCGCCGGCCGGAGCTCCGCGGTCTGGGCCTGCTCGAGCATGAGGTTCAGCGTCTCGACGCAGCGCTCGAGTGGCTCCCGGCGCGAGGGGTCTCCGTAGACGATCATCGCGCGACTTCCGGTGCCGCGGGCGAGGCGCTTCCGTATGGAGAAAGCGGGTTCTCGAGGGTCTCGAAGACCGGAGGGGAGTCGTTCAGGCGGACCAGCGTGGCTCCGCTCGCGGCCACGTGGAGCGTGGTGACCGACGCGGGCTCGATCATGAAGCGCTGGAGGAGGTCGAGGCAGAGTCCGAGGTAATGCGCCACGACCGCGCGAAACACGTCGCCGTGGCTCACCACCAGAACGGCGCCGTCGTCGTGGCGCTGGCGCAGGCGCTCGAGCGCGGCCACCGCGCGCACCTGCGTCTGGAGCATCGTCTCGCCGCCGGGAACGGGGGTCACGCTGCGGCACGTGTTGAACGCCCGCCAGGCGGGAACCTCCGCCAGCTCTTCGAAGGAGCGGCCGGTCCACTCGCCGAACGCCATTTCGCTGAGGGCCGGTTCGATCTGGGGGGCCATCCCCAGGGCCGCGGCGATCGGGCCCGCCGTCTCGAGGCTCCTTTCGAGCGGACTCGTGACGAGGGCGTCCACGGCGGTGGAACGGAATCGCTCGCCCAGCCAATCGGCTTCGCGGCGGCCGCGCTCGTTCAGGTGCACTCCGGGCATGCGGCCCGCGAGGACGCGGCCGAGCAGGTCGTGGGAGGCATGGCGAACGAGGTAGAAACGGGTCATTCGGCGGGGCGCAGCATGGGACGTGCCCCCGTCGTGATGTCCCGTAAGTCGTTATTGCACAAGAAAATTTGATTTGTGAGGCGAGTTCCCCCCGCAGGCATTCCTACAAGATCGTGAAAAGCGTTCTTATTGAACCGCCCCGCTCTGCCGACCGTCTATACTAGTACGGCGCCACCGCGTCGTCCCGCGTCCTAAATCCTGATTTTCGAGGTGGTTCCATGGCTCTTCGCAAACGGTCGTTCCATGCGCTGTTTCTCTCCCTGCTCCTGGCTGCCGTGGCCGTTTTCGGGTTCGTCGCGGCCGGCTTGGCCAACAGCGGTTTGCCGGCGTCGTCCAGGACGCTCGCATCCCTGCCCGGAGCCGATCCCGCCGTTGCGGCCCAACCCGCGGTTGCCGGGCCTGCCGAAGCGCGAACCGTTCCGGCTTCCTGGCTCGGCTATTCGGGCCGGCTTCGCGCGGTGATCGACACGCCGGTCTCGCTGGAATCGCAGCTGGTCGCCGATTCAATCCAGGCGGCGAACCTCACGCCCGGATTGCACGATCTCGGCATCGTCACGCCGGACGGCGACGCCTTCTACGTGGTGTCGCTGCTGCCGTACGCGACCAAGGAAGGGAAGCGCCTGAACGGCTATTACGTCGGGGACTGGCCGCAGGAGACCTCGACGGGACGCTACGCGCCGCCCGCGGGGTTCATCGAGGTGATCCCCGAGAACGAGGCCACGCCCGTCTCGCAGAGCTTCAAGCTGCAGGACTTCCTCACCCACGACCAGCAGGGCGTATGGCCCAAGGTCCTGGTGCTCAAGCCGAAGCTGGTCGACAAGCTCGAGCTGATCTCTGCGGCTCTGGCGGAGCGCGGACTCCCCAGCCGTCTGCACGTGATGTCGGGATTCCGGACGCCGCAGTACAACGAGCAGGGCGTGGGGGCCAAGGGCGGCCGCGCCAGCATGAGCCGGCACATGTACGGCGACGCCTCGGACGTGTTCGTGGATGAGAACGGCGACGGGATGATGGACGACCTGAACGGAGACGGCAGGACGACGGTTGCGGACGCCAGGGTTCTCTTCAACGTGGCCGAGAGCGTCGAAGCCGCCCACCCCGACCTGATCGGGGGACTCTCTCCCTATCCTTCGAACGGCGTCCACGGCCCCTTCGTCCACGTGGACACGCGAGGCTTCAAGGCGCGCTGGTAGTCCCTACGCGCGGTCGCTCTCCGGACTCCGACTTCCCGGCGCGGGGGCTCAGGCCCTCGCGCCGCTCAGTTCCGGCAGCGCTTCCTCGATCACGGCAGCGGTGAGCCGCGTCCAGTCGGGCGCGCCCACGCCGCCGTTCTTCGCCTTCTCATCGGCGGCCAGGCGCAGGAGCGCCGAGGAGGTGTAGGCGGCCAGGCGATTCGGTCGGAGCACGCCACCGCCGAGATACCCCGCCCGCAGCGCCTCCGCTCGTGCCGGCGCCATCTTGGCCCCTCCGCCTCGCTTCAGATCCGAAAGCATCATGTGCGCGATCAGCGTGCCGAGGTCGAGCTCCGGCTCCGCGAACGACGCGTCGTCGAGGTCCACCACCGAGATCCCGTCGGCGCCGAAGATGACGTGCGTGGGGCGAAGCTGCCGGTGGACCATCGAGGGACTGCGCGACACGCCCCCATCGTCGGCCAGCTCGGCCTTCAGGGAGCCGGCGCCGTCACGCAGACGGTCGGCCGTGCGCGGGTCGATCCCAGACTGCCGGAGCCGCGCCACGACCTCGTCCAGGCTCTGCGCCTCCGAGGCCGCATCCCACCGGCCGAAGGAAGGGCGCTCGGTGCTTCGCGCCGAGGGCCCCGGCGAACGGACCGCGTGAAACGAAGCCAGCGAGCGCCCGAGCCGTTTCAAGCTGGCGGCGACGCGGCTCTCGATCGGATCTTCGAGCACCCCCGCGAGAGGGCGCCCATCCATGGTGGTCTGGATCAGAAGCTTGTGCTCGCGCGCGTATCCGAGGGGCGAGGGGACCCGGATTTCGGGCGCGGCGGCGGCGCGCAGGAAGCGGAGAACCGGCATCATCCGGTCGCCCTCGCCGGAGCGATACTGCAGGCCATGCCACGTGACGTCGGAGAAGGGAGAGCCCGCCCGGCGCGCGCTCACGCGAAAGCGGAGCGTCCTGCGCTTGTCGGGCCGCTCGCTCAGCACGTCGATGGAGCGGACTTCCTGAACGGTCCAGCCGGAGTCGGAAATCGCGTTCTGGAGAATCCGCACCGCGCGGCTCGGATCCAGAATGGGATCTCCATGTCTCGTCTCCATCGGAAGCGACGCAGGCTCGCGCGAGGTGAAACCGCTGCTGCTGATGTGGCTCATGGTGGCTCCGATCTATCGCGCCCGCGTTTCTCGGGCGTCGGTCCTGGTGCGAGAAGAACGAATGGGACGCGAAGCAGTGTCACAGCAATGCCCGTGCCATGAGGCGC
>DATJEJ010000265.1:0-2450 GCA_035496795.1 Candidatus Omnitrophota bacterium | reverse complement strand
GCGGGCGCGGCGGCGGCCGGGTGGCACCCCGCCGCGGAACGATCGGGGGCGCTTACGCCAGGGCGTCGGCGACGTTGACGCCGTACTCCTCGGGATTGAGGGCCGAGACGATCCCGACCGCGAAGGCGCCCGTCTCCTCGCTCCGAGCGCTCAGGTCCACCATCGGCCCCTCTTCCAGGCGCTTTCGCTCCTTGTCGGCCACGACCCGCACCTTGGGGCGGAAGATGTCGTGGGCGTTATGCGCGGTCACGACCGCGATCTCGTTCGTGTCGAGCAGCACGACGGTGCCGGCGGGGTACATGCCGACGGTGTTGATGAAGGCCTTCAACAGCAGCGGGTCGAACTTGTCGCGGTTCTTCGTGACGATCTGCTGGAGCGCCTCGTACGGCGTGAACGGCGTGCGCCGGTAGGCCCGGTGCGCCGTCATCGCGTCGAAGCAGTCGGCGATCGAGACGATGCGCCCGAACAGGGTCTGCTTCGCCTCGTGCCCGATCTGCGGGTACCCGCTCAGGTCATAGTTCAGGTGGTGCTCGAACGCCACGATCATGGCGCGCAGCGCCAGGTCGTTCAGTCCTTTCATCTTCGCGATCATCTTCACCCCCTGGACGGGGTGATCCGTCATCAGCTTCCACTCCTCGGCCGTGAGCTTGCCCGGCTTGTTGAGCACCCAGGGGGGAATCGTGGCCTTGCCCAGGTCGTGGAGGATGGCCGCGACGCCCAACTCACCCAGCAGCTTCTTCGACAGTCCGAGCCGCTGCCCCAGCGCGATCGAGAGGATCGAGACGTTGACGCAGTGCTGGAAGGTGTACTCGTCGTGGTTCTTGATCGCGGTGAGGCCGAAGAGCGAGAACTCCTCTTCCAGGATCAGGTCCACGATCCCCTGCACCGCGCGCTTCGCTTTCCGGAGGTCGATGGGGCGCTTGTCCCGCGCGCTGAGCATGACGGTGCGGGCCGACTCGATCGCGCGGTAGAAGGTGCGCTTGGCCGCTTTCCGGCTGTCGCGCGCCTCGGCGCTGTCGATCTGCCCCGCGTTCGGCACCACGGTCCGGAGCGGCACCAGCCGCTCGACCGAGAGCTTGGAGAGGGCTTCGGCGAACTCGTCGAAGGGATCGGCCGACTTCACGTCCACGTCCAGGAAGAGCCGGACGAACTTCTTCACCTCGGGAGGGGTGAGCTTCCCGGTGAAGACGAACCCCGACAGGCCGCGCGCCTTGAACTCGTCGATCAGGTACTGGTAGCTGGGGTAGGACGACGCGTCCACGCGGAGCCGATGCTGGTTCAGATAGAGGAAGTCGCCGATCGCCTGGAGCTTGAAGTCCCCTTCGGCGGTCCACATCTGCTCCACCGTGTCCATGAAGTTGGTGAGGGGGCCCTGGAAGGCCACGTTCCCGACGTCGTGGACGCGCGCGGTCTTGAGCAGCACGCAGAGGTGGATCGCGAGGCCGCGCCCCTGCACCGCGACGCGCGCCGCCTCGTCCCCACCGCGCCGAAGCCCGCCCTGGGGAGACGTCTTGGTGGTCCCGCTCATTCGCCCTCCTCCTCGGTCTTGACGGTCCCGAGCGTGTTCATCCCGGCGTTCCGGACCACGGTGAGCGCGGCCTCCACCGCTTTCCGGACCGGCTCGCGCTTGCCCGAGAGCTCGCGGTTCAGCACGGCGAGCGCCGCCGGCGTCCCGAGCCAGGCCAGGGCGAGCGCGGCGTGGTAGCGGTCCTCGTCGTTTCCGGCGCGGAAGATGGTTCCCTTGGTGAGGGTGGCCGAAAGCTGCGGCACCAGCGAGTCGGAGCCGGAGCGGCCCAAAGCCTCGAAGAAGGCCTGCCGCTCGCCCAGGTCGCGCCGGGGAAACTCGGGCGCGCCGATCACCTGCAGGATGCTCTGCGCCGCGCGCTCGTCGCGCTTGGCCGCGAGCGTCGCGGCCGCCTGCACCCGCACGCCGGCGTCGGCGTCGCGGAAGGCCGAGATGAGGTAGGCGCGGCTCGTCGGGCTCTCGATCTTCCCCAGCGCCCGCACCGCTTCCTTGCGCACGCGGACGTCCTCATGATGCAGGGCCCGATCGAGCGCGCGCTCCACCCCTTGATGCGCGATGCGGCCCAGCACGTACACGACGTTCCGGATAACGTACCAGCGCGAGTCGCCCAGCCTTCCGATCAGGATCTCGACGTCGTCCCGGCACGACGTGGCGAGCGCCTCGCAGAGCGCGCGCCGGTGCTTCACGTGGTTCACCTGGCCGAGCAGGTCGCAGACGGCGGGAGCCGCGCCGGAGCCCAGCTGGATCAGGAAATTCGTGAGCACGGCGGGGTCGATCTCGGGGTGCGCGTTCAGCGTGGGCGCGGCCTGCGCGAGGAAGCTGGGCCGTCCGATCTCGCGGATCACCTGCTCGGCGATGCCGGCGAAGTCCGCGTGGCGCTCCGCCTTCTTCGCGGCGATCGTCTTGAGGCGGGCGAGCAGCGCGT
>DATJEJ010000264.1:0-11605 GCA_035496795.1 Candidatus Omnitrophota bacterium | reverse complement strand
ACGACGAAGTGGCCGGTGACGAACTTTCAGAGCGTGGTGTTGTCGAAGACTCTTGGGATGCTTGGGGCGTAAGAGATTCGAGTTGGCCGCGCCGCGGGGTCGCGACGAGGGAGCCGCGCGAGGGGTCGCGCCGAGGGGCCGCGTTCTGCGTCCGGGGCGCATCGCGCCAAGGTGCCGCTCGGATCGCGCGATCGAAGCGCTTCGCGGAATGACTCACTCCAACATCTTTCTTGTAAACAATTCTATTGACCGAAATCGGCGCCCCGCTTCGCTCGATCTTCAAACCTTCCCGCTGGTCGCGATGTAAACGTCATCACAGGGCGCCAGGGCTGCGATCTTCGCAGCCAAGGCCTGAGAGGCCAAACCCACCTCACCGTTCAACGTCGGCTCTCCCATCGCCTCCGAAATCACCCGTGCTCTAATCGAAGAACCCCTGCGGAACCGGGCGTCGGTCCCGGTCCGATCGTGCGACCTGCCCCGAGACAGGAGATTCCATGCACGAGTACACGTTGACCCATCTCAGCGACGCTGCCCTCACGAACGGTCTGGCGCAACTCGTGAGGAACGATCGCGTCGGCACGGCCCGGCTCATCGCGCACATCGCGGAGTTCGATGCGCGGCGCTTGTACGCGCCGGCCGGCTGTTCCTCGATGTTCGCCTACTGCGTCGAGGAGCTGCACTTGTCGGAGGACTCCGCGTACAAGCGGATCCGAGCGGCGCGCGCCGCCCGCCAGTTTCCGGCATTGTTCTTCGCGCTGGCTGACGGCAGGCTTCACCTGGCCGCGATATCGTTGATCGCGCCGCATCTGAAGGCCGAAAACGTCCAGGAGCTCATCGAAGCCGCGACGCACCGGACCAAGGCCGAGGTCGAAACCTGTGTCTCGCGTCGATTCGGTGGCCACGCGGCGAATCCGCTCCCTGTGGTCATTCGTCCGCTCGCGCAACTCGCCCCGGGGCGAGTTGCGAACACACTCGGGGACCTGCTCACCGGAACGGTAAGTACCCTTACGAATGCGTTCTCGGCGACGTCGTCGGGTGCGGTGGCGGACTCACGCGACGTTCAGGAGAGCGTCGATCCGGGACTGTCGGCGTGCACAGCCCACGAACCTGCGCGTGGCGATGAGACGCTGCTGTCGTCGAGCGAAGCCGAACTCGCCACGGGGCGAGTTGCGCCTGACGCGGCCGAGCCGACCGAGGAGCGCTATTCGATGCAGCTCACGATGTCGAAGTCGCTCCACGACAAGATCCGGCGCGCGCAGTGCCTGTTGAGCCATGCGGTTCCTTCCGGCGACGTCGCGAAGATCCTCGAGCGGGCGCTCGATCTGCTGCTTTCTCACGAGGAACGGAGGATCGGAGCCACTCGATCGACGCCTGGGTCCCATCGTGCGAGCGAAGGTGGCGATACCGCGCACAAGAGGGCGTCAGCGGCCTCCCGGTTGAACCGGAGCTCGCGGCGCGAGACCTTCGGGTCCAGCGTGTGCCCCGACCGTTACATCCCGGCACGTGTGCGGCGCGCGGTCTGGGAACGCGACGAGGGCCGTTGCACCTTCGTGACGCATGCCGACCATCGCTGTTCGGCCCGGCGCTTCCTGGAGTTCGACCATATCGAGCCGGTTGCGCGCGGAGGGACAGCGACGATCGAGGGATTGCGCCTGCGCTGCCGGGCGCACAATCAGTACGCGGCCGAGCAGACGTTCGGAGCGGAGTTCATGAGGCGGAAGCGCGAGCGGGCTCGTCGGGAACAATCGGCGCGCCGCGAGTTGCCGAAGACGCAGCCGGACATGGTCCGCCAGTCCCCGCAGCCAGACGTGGTTCGTGAGCCAAAGAAGCCGCAGCCGGACGTGGTTCGAGAGCCGTCCTGTTCGTGGCAGACAACTCGCCCCGGGGCGAGTTGGCGTGAGACCGGACGCCATGATCGCGGGCTCAATGCGTACAGAACTCGCCCCGGGGCGAGCTTGTTGTGCCAGGGCGGCACAGGAACATGTTCTGGAACATGTTGACGACCGCGGAGCGAGGCTCGGGCACGTCCCCGCGCCTGACCGTGCTTCATCGTCAATGGGAGTTGGTGGGTCGAGCGGGGGCTTGCTACTTCGCGCTTGCCCGGTCGGGGGCTTCCTTCACGTACCGAGCGAACCAGGTCATCATCTCCCAGAGCGTTTCCTCGATCGATTCCTTGGCTTCGTACGAGTGCGATTCCAGCGGGAGCATCACCAGACGCGCGGTGCCACCGGTGCCGACCACGGCGCGATAGAGCAGGTCGGACTGCAGCGGCACGGTGCCGGGGTTGGCGTCGTCCTCGCCGTGGATGATCAGAATCGGCTCGTTGATCTTGTCGGCATGCAGCTCCGGCGATAGCCGGAGGTACGATTCGGGCGCCTGGAAATAGGAGCGGCGCTCCGACTGGAATCCGAACGGCCGCAGCGTGTGGTTGTAGGCGCCGCTTCGCGCGATTCCGGCGCGGAACAGATCCGAGTGCGCGAGCAGATTCGCGGTCATGAACGCGCCATGGCTGTGCCCGGCGATGCCGACTCGATCGCGGTCGGTCACGCCCAGCTCCACGGCCTTGTCGATCGCGGCCTTTGCGTTCGCCTCCAGCTGTTCCAGGTACACGTTGTAGACGCTGTCGGGCGGGCCGATGACCGGCATCGCCACGTTGTCGAGCACGGCATAGCCGTCGAGCGTGAAGAAGAGCGGTGAAGCGCCGGTGATCTGCGTGAATCGCCGTTCGGAGCCGCTCACCTGGCCCGCCGTGCCCTCGTCGGAATACTCGAGCGGATAGGCCCACAACACCGTGGGCAGACGGCCCGACTTGTAGCCGGGCGGCAGGTACAGCGTGAACGAGAGCGGCGTGCCGTCGGGGCGCTTGTAGGTCACGATGCGTTTCGTGATCCCGCGGAGCTCGGGGGCGGGGTCGAGGAATTGAGTGATCGGAGCCAGCGTCGAGGTCCACACGGCCTCGCCGCTCCCATTCGTCGATGCGCCGGCCGGCGCCGGCTCGGCCTTGCCGGCGATCGGGGCGGCCAAGGTGCGCAGAAACGTATTCGGCGGCTCCTTCGGACTCTCGCGCCGCGTCAGGAACCGCGATCGGCCGGATCCGGCCCAGCCCATGAAGGATTCGTAGACGTCGGGATCGCACCGGAACAGCCGTTCGGTCCGCAGCGTCCTGAGATCGAAGCGATCCAGGAACGGACGATCGCCCGACGGGGTCGCGCCGGCTCCGGCGAGATAGATCGATGCCCCGTCGCGATCGATCACGGAGAAGCCGTTTGCGAGCGGCCGGAACAGGGGCGCGCCGGGCGCCTTGTACTTTTCGTTCACGCTCAGGTCCCAGATCACGCGCGTCGCGGCGCCGGGGGTGCTCAGATCCGCCTGGTACGTCGTCCCCCAGCGGCGCTCACGATCATATTCGTCGACCAGAGCGATGCCGGACGAGTCGGTCCAGGCAATCCCCTCGAAGCGCTCCTTCAGGCGCAGGACCTCCGACGGCTCCCCCGAGAACGGCGCGGCCCACGTGAGCAGCCGGTCGCGGTGCGGCACCTTCACGTCCGGATCGCCCTGGTCCATCGCCTCGACGTAGAAGAGCGTGGCGGGCGCCGTGGGGCGCCAGGAGTAGAAACGCGGTCCCGTCGGGACGCCTTCGGAAGGAACCTGGTCCGCCAGCGGCAGGCTGGCGAGACGCCGCTCCACCTGCGCGTGACGGTCCCAGATCTCCACCTCGCGCGGGAAGCGCCACCAGGGATGCAGATGGGAATAGGGGCGGTGGATCCGCTCTACGATGAAGTGCTCGCCGTCGGGGGAGGGCTGGATGGAGCCGAAGAGATCGGCCTTGCCGAAACGCGTGACCGTGCCGCTCACCACGTCCACGAGCGCGAGCGCCGAGGTGCCGTAGTAGTCGAAGAGGTCCTCGTCGTGGGCCGTCTCGAGGACGTCGCGCCGCTCGTACGTGCTCCCGATGCCGTGCTTTCCCGAGCCCTCCTGGACGTTGGGGCCGGTCGGCACCGGCGGCAGGCGCGGCGGCGGACCGCGGTCGGGGTCGACCATCTTCACGAGGAGCGTTTGCTGGTCCGGCATCCAGAGATAGGACCAGCCGAGCGCGCCGTTCAAGTGGACGCGCGGGATGCGCCTCGCCGCGGCCTGCGCCACGTCGAGCACCCAGAGCTCCAGGCTGTCCTTGGTGGTGTTCGTGAAGGCGACCCGCTTTCCGTCCGGGCTCCAGAGCGGGTTGCTGATGCGGATGCTGTCCGGGAGCGTCACGCGGCGCCCGCCCGTGGCGCCGCCGCCGCGGCGTTCGCCGCCGCGGCCGTTGCCTCGCTGGCCGCCCCGGCGGTCGCCGGGACGAGACCTGGCGCCGGCGGGTTCGGGCGCGTCGGCCAGGGACTTCACCGTGAGCCCCAGAAAATAGGACTGCCGGTGGGGACCGTTGGTGACGGGATTCACCCGCACGCCGGCAAGCTTCACTTTCGGCGCGGCGAGATCGGCCAGCGGCGGATAGCCGGGCCGGTCGGCGATCAGGAGCACGTCATGTGAGGGACTCAGCCAGACCGCGGGGATGGGCGGCGCGTCGAGCACCTTCTCCACTTCGGGCATCGGCTTGTGGTAATAGGCCTCCTGCGCTGCCGCGGGCAAGGCGAGGCACAGGAGGGCGACGATGGACGGGGCGAGGATGCGCATCGGCATCCCCGACTCTATCACGCGCGCTTCCGGGCGATGACGGCCACGTTGTTCGCGAAATCGCAGCCCAGCAGCTTCTGCTTCACCCAGTGCTGCAGGCCGGAACGGAACGCGTCCAGGGGGTCCTCACGCTCGGGGCCCAGGACCACGCGATAGCCGGTCACGTCCAGGCCTTCCACGGTGAAATAGGCCCAGAGATCGTGCAGGGCGTACGTGTGCACGTGGGTCATGTCCCAGGATCGAGGCTCGGGGAGGAAGGCGGCGTTCGGCGTCTGGAGCACGAGCGCCCCGCCGGGGGAGAGCAGGCTCACGAGTCGTTGGAGGAGCGCGATCCCGTCAGGAAGCGGGAGATGCTCCAGCACGTCGAGGCACAGGATGGCGCCATAGGTCCGGCGCACCTCGCTCAGGTCGCTGTACGTCCACGGCCCGCCGTCGCCGATGTCCTGCGTGTGGTATTCGCCGCGATAGCCCGCCGCCTGGAGCTTGCGCATCACGCGGAGATCGCCGGCGCCGACGTCCAGGAGGGATGGGGCCTCGCGGATGGCGTCGAAGTAGACCTGCTCGATGTCGCACAGCCCGTCGGTCTCCCACCATCGCTGGACGGGGAAGCGGGGGAATCCGCGCTTCAGGAGCGCCTTCCGCTTCCAGTAGGTCTCGTACGCCGGATGGCCGGACAACCGGACCTGCCTCCTTGGGAGGGGATGCGAAGGGTGTGGCCCCCCGAACTACTCCTTCAAGAGCTTCGCGAATTCCTCGGTGAGCGCGGGGACGATCTGGTAGAGGTCGCCGACCACGCCGTAGGTGGCCACCTTGAAGATGGGCGCTTCCTTGTCTTTATTGATCGCGACGATCGTCCGCGCCGAGGACATTCCCGCCAGGTGCTGAATGGCGCCCGAGATTCCCACGGCAAAATATAACGTGGGGTTCACGACCTTTCCGGTCTGGCCCACCTGATAGCTGTGATCGATCCATCCGGCGTCGACCGCGGCGCGCGAGGCGCCCAGCGTGGCTCCGAGCACTTTACAGAGCTTTCGCAATAATTCGAAATTCTCGGGACCGCCCATGGCGCGGCCTCCGCTGACGATGATGTTGGCCTCGGTCAGGTCGGCCACTCCGCCCTCGGTCGCTTCGAACGAGACGACCCGGGCGCGCACGCGCACGTCGCCCAGCGCGATCGTCTCGACCGCGGCGCTGCGCGCGGCATCGGCGGCGGCGGGCTGGAAGGTATTGGGCCGCACCGAGGCCACGCAGGGCCGCGCGGCGCCGAACGCGACGCGCGCGAACGCCTTGCCCGCGAACACCGGACGGCGCGCGACGAGCCCGCCGTCCTTCCATTCGAAACCGACGCAGTCGGACGCGAGGCCCGCGCCCAGGCGCGCCGCGGCGCGCGCGGAGAGATCGCGCCCCTGGCCCGTCGCGCCGAACAGCAGCACCTCGGGGCTCAGCGACGCCACCGCGAGCTTCACCGCTTCGGCGTACGCCTCGGGGGCGTAGGTCTCCAGCGCCGGGCCCGTGACGTGCACGACGCGATCGGCGCCGTGCTGGGCGAGACGCTCCGCCTCTCCGGCCGCGGCGGGTCCGATCACCACCGCGCCGACCGTGCCGCCCGCCTCGCCGGCCAGCCGCCGCGCCTCGGCCAGCATCTCCAGCGCGATCTTCCGGACCGCGCCTCCCTTCGTCTCCGCGACGACCGCGACCTTCACCGGGCTGGCCATCAGATCGCCTTCGCTTCTTCGCGGAGGAGACGCACCAGCTCCCGCGCGGTGTCGGCCGGCTCACCCTCGAGCACGCGGCCGGCGGAGCGCGCGGGGGGCGGCAGGGCTTCGAGAATGCGAACGCCCGCGGCGGCGTCTCCCACGGACAAGGCATCGATGCCAAGGTCGGCGAGCGTCCATTCGGGAATGACCTTCTTCTTCACGGCCATGATCCCCTTGAGCGACGCGTAGCGCGGCTCGTTCAGCCCCTTCTGGGCCGTGATCACGGCGGGCAGCTCGAACTCGACCGTCTCGGCGCCGCCTTCGACCTCGCGGCGCGCGGTGCCTTTTTTCGCACCCGGGTCGACCTTCAGCTCCACGACGACCGAGACGTGCGGCACGTCGAGGCGCTCGGCCAGCATCACGCCCACCTGCGACCAGTCCTGGTCCACGCCCTGCTTTCCGGTCAGGATCAGGTCGAAGCCGATCTTCTTCGCGGCGGCCGCGAGCACGGTCGCGACCGAGCCGGGATCGCCCTGCGCGACGCCGTCCCCCTTGAGCCACACCCCTTCGTCCGCGCCCAGGGAGAGGCCGTACTTGATCGCTTCCTTCACCCGCTCGGGCCCCAGGCTCGCGACGGTGACCTTGCCGGCGCCCAGGCGCTCCTTGATCCTCAGCGCCTCCTCGATCGCGAATTCGTCGTAGGGGTTCACGATCCACTTCACGCTCGAGACGTCGACCTGGCCATTCTGGATTTGAATGCGGGTCTCGGTGTCGGGCACCTGCTTGACGAAGACGAGAAGATTCAAAATGGTTCCCCCAATTGGCTTCCAGCGATGAGCCGCGCAGTATAGTACGATGCCTCGCATGGTGGAAGAGCCCGGCGCCCGCGCCCGCCATCCGTTCCTGGCGCGCCTCTCCGAGGGAATCCTGCTCGCCGACGGGGCGATGGGGACGTTTCTCTACGACAAGGGCATCCCCTTCGACCGCTCCTTCGACGCGCTGAACCTCGCCGAGCCCGCCCTGATCCAGTCGGTCCATCGCGAGTACATCCGCGCGGGGGCCGAGGTGATCGAGACGAACACCTTCGGCGCGAACCGATTTCGCCTCGCCGCGCACGGGGTGACCGATCCGCCGCGCCAGGTGAATCGCGCCGGCGCGCAGATCGCGCGGAACGCGCGCGAGGAGGTGGGGGAGCCGGTCTTCGTGGCGGGGGCGATCGGCCCGCTGGGCAAGCCGGTGGCGCCGCTGGGGACGATCCCGCGCGACGAGGCGCTCGCCGCCTACCGCGAGCAGGCGGAGGGGCTGGTCGAGGGGGGCGTCGATCTGATCATCATCGAGACCCAGACCGATCTCTCCGAGGCGCTCCTCGCCGTGGACGCCGTCCGCTCGGTCACGTCCGATCTCCCGCTCGTCGTGGAGATGACCTACACCGAGGACGGCCGCACGCTGCACGGCACCTATCCCGAGGACGCCGTGCGCGCGCTCTCCGCGAAGGCGGTGGACGTGATCGGCGCGAACTGCAGCGTGGGGCCGCACGAGCTGCTCGAGATCGTGGAGCGCTACGCGCGGAAGGGCGCCCGTCCCATCGCGGTGATGCCGAACGCGGGGCTGCCGCGCCTGGTGAACGGCCGCTTTCTCTATCTCTCCTCGCCCGAGTACTTCGCCGACTACGCGGTGCGCTTCGCCGAGGCGGGCGCGCGCCTGATCGGCGGTTGCTGCGGCACGACGCCGGCGCACATCAGGAGAATGAGGGATGCTCTCGCTCGAAAGCGCGAGCGCCTGAACGCGGCGGGCTTGACCGGCGCGCCCTCGGGTCGAACCGGAGAAGGGGACGGCGCCTCCGGGCATACACCGCGCGGCGCCGTCACCGTCGATCCCGAGCGGGAGCGCCCCCGGGCCACCGTCGAGGAATCGGCGCCCTCCATCGATCCCGCGCAGCGCTCCCGCCTGGCGGGGAAGCTCGCGCGGCGGGAGTTCGTCGTGAGCGTCGAGGTGGACCCGCCGCGCGGCATCCGGCCTCGGAAGATGATCGAGGGGGCCACGCTCTTGAAGACCTCGGGCGTGGACATGATCAACGTGGCGGACAGCCCCATGGCGCGAGTGCGCATGTCCTCGATCGCGCTCGCGACGATGATCCAGAGCCAGGTCGGGATCGAGACGATCCTCCACTTCACCTGCCGCGACCGGAACCTCATGGGGATCCAGTCCGACCTCATGGGCGCGCACGCGCTGGGGATCCGGAACATCCTGGCCCTCACGGGCGACCCGCCCCGCGCGGGGGACTACCCGAACACCACCGCGGTGTTCGACGTGGATTCGATCGGGCTGATCCGGGTGCTCGGACAGCTGAACGCGGGGGTGGACCTGGGCGGCAACTCGATCGGGGAGCCGACGCGCTTCGTGATCGGCTGCGCCGTGAACCCCTCGGCCGAGAATTTCGACCAGGAGCTGGAGCGCTTCCACGCCAAGGTGGAGGCGGGGGCCGAATTCGCCATGACCCAGCCGCTCTACGAGCTCTCCACGCTGACCCGCTTCCTGGAGGCCGTGCCCAAGCCGCGGATTCCGGTGCTGCTGGGCCTCCTCCCGCTCCAGAGCCACCGGCACGCCGAGTTCCTCCACAACGAGGTGCCCGGGATCGTGATTCCCGATCCCGCGCGCAAGGCGATGCGGGAAGCCGGGGACCGGGGAATCGATGTCGGCATCGAAATGTGCCTCGATCTCCTGGTCGAAGCCCGCGCTCTGGTCGAAGGGGCCTACCTCATGCCCTCCTTCGGCCGGTACGAGGTCGTCGCCCGGGTGGTCGAGGCGGTGGTCCCGGGCACCCGCGCCTGAAGACGGAAACCAAGCCCAATCTGCTTGTTGCCCAATCACTTCGGTGCTAACATCTAGGGCACCTAAAGGCACAGTCCGCTTGCGAGAGTGGCGGAACTGGCAGACGCGCGGGACTTAGGATCCCGTGAGGCAACTCGTGGGGGTTCAACTCCCCCCTCTCGCACCACTTAACCAGGAGTGACGGTTTGAGGGTCGACGTTCGAGACACCGGGGTGTGGCAGAAGACGCTATCGATCGAGGTGCCGGCGGAGGAACTGGACGCCGATTTCGAGGCGGTCATCGAGGATTACCGCCGCAAGGCCGCCATTCCGGGGTTCCGGAAGGGGAAGGTGCCCCGGAACGTCCTGGAGCTACAGTTCGGCCACTCCCTCGAGCACGACGTGCTCGAGCGGGCGGTCAAGCGCTCCTACGAGTCGGCTGTGCGCGAATCCAAGCTCGAGCCGATCACCTTCCCGGAGATCGGAAAGATCACCTTCGATCGCGGGAAGCCGCTCAGCTACGAAGCCACGGTGGACGTTCGGCCTGACGTAACCCCTAAGAACTACGAGGGTTTGGAGCTTCCTACCCGCGACACCGAAGTGCCCGACGAGGCCGTCGAGAAAGCCCTCGAGGATCTCCGGCAGCGCGCGGCGCAGTGGGAGGATGTCGACCGGGCCGCGAGCGAGGGGGACGCCCTCTTCGTGGACTATGCTCGGCTGAACGCCAAGGGAAAGCCGGTCCGCCGCTCGGAGCAGAAGGACGCGCAGATCGAGCTCTCGGCCTCAGGGCTCCTGCCGGAGTTTCGGGAGCACCTGGTCGGCCGGAAAGCGGGCGACCACGTCACGTTCGACGTCCAGTATCCCCAGGAGTTCGGCAACGAGGAGCTGCGCGGGCGTACCGTGACCTTCGCCGTCCAGGTGAAGGCGGTGCGCGAGCGCCGTCCCCGCGAGCTGAACGACCAGCTCGCCGTGGAGCTGGCGGGCATGCGCGATTTAGCCGAGCTTCGCGCGCGCATTCGGCTCAATATGGAGGGTGAGTCGCGGCTCGCGCTCCAGCGGGAGCAGGATGAAGCGCTGGCCGCGCAGCTCGTGGAGAAGAACCCGTTCGAGCTGCCGGAATCGATGGTCGCCGAGTATCTGGAAGACCTCCTGCAGCGTCTAAACCGCGAGGGCCGGGAGCTTTCAGACGAAGAGGCGGAGCGGTTCCGGGGCGAATACCGGCCGCACGCCGAGAAGCGGCTCAAGCGGGACCTGCTCCTCGACGCGCTCGCCCGGATGGAGAAGCTGGAGGTCTCCGACGAGGAGATCGATCAGGCGATCCGCGCCGCCGCCGAGGGAGAGATGAACGAGGCCGAGACCGAGCGCCTCCTGCGCCACGAGGGGCAGCGGGACCGGGTCCGGGCCCACATTTCCGAGCGGAAGGCCCTGGCGCTCCTCCGGGAGCGGGCCCGAGCCAAAACGCTGATCGTAACGCCTTAAGATGACGCGCCTTGTTCCCGATGTTTGGAGCACGGCTGTTAGCCCCGGGAATTAAGTCCGAGGGAAGCCCAAGGAGGAGCTCGAAACATGTCGCTGGTGCCAATGGTCGTGGAGCAGAGCGGACGCGGAGAGCGCGCCTACGACATCTTTTCGCGGTTGCTCAAGGACCGGATCGTTTTCATCGGGACGCCGATCGACGACGTCGTGGCCAATCTGGTCATTGCGCAGCTCCTGTTCCTCGAATCCGAGGATCCGGACCGCGACGTGAACCTGTACATCAACTCGCCGGGCGGCGTGGTCTCGGCGGGACTCGCCATCTACGACACGATGCAGTTCATCAAGCCGGACGTCGCCACGATCTGCATGGGTCAGGCGGCCAGCATGGCGGCGCTCCTCTTGGCCTCCGGCGCGAACGGCAAGCGCTCGGCGCTGCCGCACTCGCGCATCATGATCCACCAGCCTCTGGGCGGCAGCCAGGGGCAGGCGACCGACATCGAGATCTACACGAAGGAGATCCTCACGCTCCGCACCGAGCTGAACAAGATCCTCGTGCGGCACACCGATCAGCCGCTTCCCAAGATCGAGAAGGACACCGACCGCAACTTCTTCATGTCGGCGGAGGAAGCCAAGGCGTACCGCATCGTGGACAAGGTGATCACGAAAATGGACCTCAAGGAGAAGAAGCCCGAGCCGGTGCCCGTCGGCTGACCAGGCTCGAGAGACCTAGCCCATGAAGAAGCGCGTCCATTCGCCGCATCCGATCCGCTGCAGCTTCTGCGGCCGCGGGCAGGACGAGGTCAGCCGCCTCGTCTCCGGCCCGTCGGTCTACATCTGCAGCGAGTGCGTCAAGCTGTGCAACGACATCCTCGAAGGCGAAACCGACCATGCGGCGGGGCTACCCAAGGGCTCGCTCCCGAAGCCGGCGGAGATCAAGAAGGTCCTCGACGA
>DATJEJ010000263.1:0-3943 GCA_035496795.1 Candidatus Omnitrophota bacterium | reverse complement strand
CGCCAGGATGAAGTACCTCTCGATGTCGGCCAGCGACATTCCCACCTTGATCCCGTCGGGCGCGCCCGAATCGGTGCCCGACGGAGCGACCACGGCCGCGCCGGTCGGCAGCGCGTCCATCTCGATCACCTCGTCCGACATGATGTACTCGCGGCGGATCAGGTTCTTCAGCTCGCGCACGTTCCCGGGCCACGCGTAGGCCGCCATGCGCCGGCGCGCGTTCGGGCTGAAGCGCTTCGTGGATCCCTCCTCGCGGTTGATCTGCGCGAGGAAATGTTCGGCCAGGAGCTCGATGTCGCCGTTCCGCTCCTTGAGCGGCGGAAGCGTGATCGGGAACACGTTCAGCCGGTAGAGGAGATCCTCGCGGAACTTCCCCTCCTTCACGGCCGCTTCCGGTGATCGGTTGCTCGCGGCGATGACGCGGACGTCCACCTCGATCAGCCCGTCGCCGCCCACCCGCATGATCGTCCCGGTCTCCAGCACCCGGAGCAGCTTCACCTGGAGGTCGAGCGGCATCTCGGTGATCTCGTCGAGGAAGAGCGTGCCGCCGGAGGCCCGCTCGAAATACCCGCGGTGCATCTGGGCGGCGCCCGTGAAGCTGCCGCGCTCGTGTCCGAACAGCTCGCTCTCCATCAGATTCGGAGGCACCGCGCCGCAGTTGAGGGGCAGGAAGGGCTGCTTCTTGCGCCGGCCGACTTCGTGGATGGTCGCGGCCACCTCTTCCTTCCCCGTTCCGCTCAGGCCGACGAGGAGCACGGTGGCATCGGTGGGCGACACGCGCACGATCAGGTCGTAGACCTTCTGCATCGCCGAGGAGTTGCCGATCAGCCGGCCGAAGCGGCCCAGCTGGCGCAGCTCGTCGCGCAGCGTTCCGATCTCCTCCTTGAGCGCGAGGGTGCGCGAGACGTTCTGGAGAACCGTTTTCAGGCGCCGGAAGTCGACCGGCTTGGTCAGGTAGTCGAGCACGCCGGTCCGGAGCGCGGCGACCGCGGAGTCCACGGTCGCATTCCCCGTGATCAGGATCACTTCGGTGCGGTGCGTGGGATCGAGCTCGGCGAACAGGTCGAGTCCGCTTCCGTCCGGCAGCATCAGGTCCACCAGGACGACGTCCGGAGGCGTCTGGCTCAGACGGCTCCGCGCGTCGGCCAGCGTTCCCGCCGTGACCGTGGCGAAACCCTCGCTCTCGACCAGCTCCGCAAGCGCGGAGAGGCTGTTCGGCTCGTCATCGACGACCAGGGCGACAGGCATAGACAACGGATCTCCTTTATGAAATCAAGGGGACGAGGGGAACGGTGATGCCGAGCGCGGAGGAGCCGTCCGCCCCGGGTGCATCGTCGATCCGGGCGCCATGGCGCTCCAGGATCTCGCGCGCGGCCGCCGCGCTCTCCGGCACGGCGGGCTCCCGCGTCAGGACCGCCGGCGGCGCGGCCGCCAGCGTCAGCGTCGCCAGGCGGCGGTCCGCCTGCAGCGACAACGTCAGATCGGTCCCCTGGGGGACCGCCTCCAGCATGTCCAGAAGGAGCGCCGTGAGCGCGTGCGCCATCTCGTCGCGATCTCCGGCGACGGCCATCGGCACGTCGGCCAGGGTCGCCTTCAGGCGCATCCGCCGGTATCGCGCGTACGAGTCGAACACGATCGCGAGCTCCTCGCAGAGCGTGCGGAAATCGAAGCGCGTGGTCGGCGTATCGGAGAGCCGCATCTGGCCCACCACCGCCTTCAGCATCCGGTCGAGCGGCGGAATCTCGTCGGCGACGAGTGCCGCGAAACGGCGGATGCGGGCCATGGCCTGGGGATCGGGATCCTCCTTGGCGGCGGTGCGCTGGAGCAGCTCGAGATTCAGCACCATCGTATTCAGGAACGCATGCAGGTCGTGCGCCAGCACCGGGTACATGCGCCCGAGGTTCCGGAGGTGGCGAGCGAGGCGCGCGTCGTCTCCCGGCGTCAGCTCATCGGGCATGGCGGTTCCGGCACGGGAATCGGCGCTTTCCTGGTCGTGAAGGCGCAGGGGGTTCCTCCTTCGGCTGCGGCTCCGTCCCCCCGGATCAGGGTGGGGCCGGATCGGTCCGGCGGGGCCGGATGCGGGCGCACCCGGAGCCGCCCGCCCAACGCGGAGCTACCTCTGAGTTTGAGGGTCCGGGGCCAACGATTCAAGCAAGGGTTTGATCCCCTTGGCATCCATGGCCTTGTCCTTGCACGAATCCGTCGCATGCGGAAGCGCGCGGACCGAAGTCGTGTCGTGCGCGTGCCGCGTCGGGATTTCGCGAGTCGCCGGTTCGGAACGCGGCAAGAGCCGCGCCCCAACCCGTACGGTCATTGTAACAACGCCGCCACGTTCGCGAATGGAAGATCCCGGAACAGCCACGCACCACCCGATAGGGAGGCAGCCATGTACGAACTGGAGCAGTCGAACGTCGATACCGCGCCGGCCGGAAAGCGCGGAGTGTCGTTTGCCGTCGGCGCGATCGTGGGCGCCGGCATCGCACTTCTTCTCGCCCCCACGCCGGGCCGGGACATGCGGCAACGCCTCGGCACCACGGCTCGCAAGGTCGGCACGGGCGCCAAGGACATCATCGCCAAGGCCCGTGGCACCATGGAGGGCGTGCGCGAGGACGCGCGCGTCGCCGTGGATCGCGGGCGGGAGTCGTTCACCCAGGCCCGCCAGCCGGTGAACCGGCCGGGCTTCAAGACGCAGGCCGGCTGACCCTCGCGCAGCCGGCCGCGCAAGGAGCGCGTCATGCAAGTCGATTCGCTGGAAAAACTCTATGTGGACCAGCTTCGGGACATCTACGACGCCGAGAACCAGCTCGTGCGCGCCCTCCCGAAGATGGCCAAGGCCGCGTCGTCGCCCGAGCTTCGAACGGCGTTCGAAGATCATCTCGAGAAGACGCGCGGCCACGTGCGCCGGCTCGACGAGATCTTTCGCACTCTGGGACACCCCTCGAAGGGAAAGTCGTGCAAAGCCATGGTGGGTCTGATCGAAGAGGGTGAGGAGATGGTGAAGAGCGATTCCGAACCGAGCGTCAAGGACGCCGGCCTGATCGCCGCGGCCCAGAAGGTGGAGCATTACGAGATCGCTTCGTACGGCACGCTCCGCACCTTCGCCGAGTTCCGCGGCGACCGCCAGGCGGCCCAGTCCCTCCAGGAAACCCTCGACGAGGAGTACGAGGCCGACAAGACCCTGACTCAGGTCGCGGAGTCGCACATCAACGTTCAGGCCGCGGAGCGCGGCCCGGAGCGCCGGTAGGCCGGAGCCCCGAGAAAGGAGCAGGTTCATGATGCAGCAGGGCGAGAAGTATCAGTGCACGAATGAAGACTGCGGCTGCCAGATCAGCGTCACGAAGGCGTCGCAGATCGAGGAGTCCGAGGCTCAGAACCCGACGTGCTGCTGTGGTGAGGAGATGGAGCTGATGGAAACAGGCGCGCGCAGCGGGACGCAGAGCTCTCGATCCCGGTCGGAATCGCGCTAGACGGAGCGAGTCCCCCCTCGCGAACACGGGCGGCCGGCGCATCCGCGCGGGCCGCCCGTAGCATTTGTCCGCCAGACAGGATCCGCCAGACAAGACGACGGGGCCGCGCGCCCCTTCGCGCGCTGCCCCGCGTCCGCCGTGATCAGACCGGGCGCCGTCCCTGGATAATCCGGATCAAGAACGTGAGGACGGCGATCAGCAGCAACAGGTGGATCAACCCACCCAGCGTGTAGTTCGACACCATCCCGATGAGCCACAGCACGAACAGGATGATCGTGATGGTCCAAAGCATTTGGAACCTCCTTAGCGTCCAGGCCACGAGGCCCGCTTGGACCGCGCCCCGACCGGACGCGAGGGACGGAGCAGAAGCGGCGCCTGCTTGTCCTTCACCGCAGCATCCGTGCCAGTGTCCCGGAACGGCCAACGCGAAGGGAGAGCGGGCGGCGATGGGCCGCAAGGGGCGCTGCCGCAGGCTT
>DATJEJ010000262.1:0-6534 GCA_035496795.1 Candidatus Omnitrophota bacterium | reverse complement strand
CTGGCCGAGCTCCGCGAATTCGTCGGGCGGGCCGAGACGCGCGAGTACAAGGCGCTGGCCGCCCAGCTGCGTCACCTCATGGGCGAGATCCACGCCCGCTCGAGCGAATGGGACGAGGCGGCCACGGCCCTGACCCGCGCCGCCGAGGACATGAAGGAGATCCTGCTCTCCCTGACCGAGGAGGACCGGCGCTCGCTGGTCCACCACCCCGACTGGAGGTCCCTGATCGGAGCGCTGCTCGACACCCTGATTCATCTCGGACGGAGAGATGAAGCGATCAGCTACCTCGCGGCGCTGGGTATGGGCACGTGCGATGTGGCGGAGCCGAGAGCGGCGGAAGTCGAGACCGTATCCTAGGAGAACCGTCCGACCGGTCCGGCCCGCGATGAGCTCCCCTTCCGCGCAGGACACTGTCTTCTACGCACTCGCCATCCCCGCCGCCCTCTTCTTCGCGCTCGCGACTGCCTATTCCCTTTCGATTCGGGGCTATCGCTCCCTCCTCGACGCGCACGAGCCGGCGCGGTTCTCCGATGCCGGGGTGGAAGGCAGCGCCTCCGGCCGCCGGGCGGGCGTGGGGTTCGCTCCCACCGACTACCGGGGCCGGCCATCCTTCTTGCAGGTCTGGACCACCTGCGCCGCGCCGATGCGGATGGACGCGCGGCGCGGGTCCCTGGCCACGAGTGTCCGCGAGCTCGTCGGCGTGCTCCACGATCAGGAGACCGGCGTGGAGGCGCTGGACCGCCGCTTCTCGTTCTCCTTCGACGATCCCGGCCGGATGCGGAGCCTCGCGGCGCGTGTGGAGTTCCAGACCGCCATGATGGAGCTTGCCGACCTTGGCGTCGATCTCGTGCGCCTGGAAGCCGGCGTCCTCGCCGCGAAGAAGCGGGCGACCTGGATCGTCCCCGTCTCGCGCGACCGCGCCGCCTCGATTCTCTCCGCGCTGGGGATGCTCGCGCGCGCCATGGAGTCGGCCCTCGGGGCGACGGTCGCGGAACTGGAGCCTCCCCCCTCGGAAGCAGGACCGCGCCGGCTCGTCGCCGGCGGCATCGCGTTCCTCTCGCTCGCGATCGGCGTCCGGCTGGTCGGGGCGTACTGGGAGACGGGAGGCTGGCTGGCGTGGACGAACCCGGCGCGCTGGGCGCTGGTGGCGGAGCGACTTCCCGCCGCGGCGCTCCTCGCGTCCACCGGCGCGCTCGTGGCGGCGCTCCTCTCGAGGTGGAACGCCATCGGACTGTCGCTGCGGATCGGTTGGACGGTCGTCCTGAACGCCGTGCTCGTGTGGGCGGCTTACGCCGTGGTTCGGACCCTGTCCATCCCAGGCCTGGCCGAGCAGCTGGAGTCGAACCGTGATTTCATTCGAGCGGGACTCACTTCGGCAACGGTGACGGCGTTCGGCATCGTGGTATGCGGCTTCCTGGGCGGAATCGTTGGAGCGCGGCTTCGATCGGCCGCGTGGTCCGAGGGCTGAGCGCCTCAGCCGGTGGACGCCGACGGCCTTCTACCCGGCAGGCCGCGGGGTCAACGCTTCGGCAGCCCCATCGCGACCTTGCCTTCCGCCTTGACCCACTCCTCCAGGTCTTCCAGGTGGTACTGCATCCCGAACGCGATGGCCGCCCAGCTCAATCCTTCCTCGTGCAGCGCGGCCAGGTCCCCGAAGTCGATCGGGTTGTCGGAATGCGCCATCAGCGTATGCGCGATCATCATCTCGCCCCAGCTGAGCCCCTGCTCGGCTTTCTCCGCGAAGAGCTCGTCGGGGCTGACGTGGAATTCCCGCGCGAGCCGGGACGCGACCTTGGCCTGACCCTGATCCGAGGCCTCGCGATTCACACGTTCCACGGTCAAGCGGATCCGCTTGTCGAGATCCAAGCGCCGGTCGATCGGCATGGTCTCGGCGCGTTCCCGCACCTCGGATCGGGAAAGCTTCACCGCTTCGATCGCGGCCGTATCCGGCTCCGCCGCGCCCGCGGCGCGAAGGTCCCACCCCGCGCCGAGTCCCGCCAGCGCCAGGAGCGCGGCGATACCTAGGGATGTCCTCTTGCCCATGGAGGCTCCTCTCGTGATTGACCCTCAGGGGTTATCGGCAGAAGCGGCCATGGACTGGAGGCCGTCGCGCCCCTGTAATGGATTGGGGGTGCGCAGGGTACCCCGTTGGCGCGATCGAGCCCTCAGCGTCCCAGGCCGGAGCAGAAGACGATGATCATGGCCATCACGAGGAGACCCGAAGCGGCCATCGTGATCAACCCGACGATCAGAACGCCGTTGGCCCGGTGCGGGTGTCCCTTCACGTTGAGGGCCATGATCGCGGGGACCAGGTACGCCCACTGCCACAGGCAGAGCGACAGGAGCACCACGCCGACCAGGGCCGGTCGGAACGCGAGGACGATCGCGACGACGGCGAGCCCGATCAGGTGCAGCTTCAACCCGAGCAGCACCCCGAGACGCCGTCCCCGGCTCTTCTCTTCATCGACCGGCGGTTCGGTCTCCCATCGGTCTCTCACGGCGTCCCGGGGAACGCGCCCCCCGCCCGCGCCAGCTCGCGCAGGGGGGCGAGCCGCTCGCGCTCCAGGCGGTCACGGTAGAAGAGGTTGTAGTTGTCGAACGGGATCAGGCGCCCGTCCGGATGGACGATATGGACGCAGCTCTTCTTCACGCTGCGGACGTCGAAGGAATGCGCGTCGAGGAACTGCATGATGATCACGCGGAATACGTCCCGGTACGAGATGGATTCGGGAACCGCGACCCGGGGCAGGCAGCAGAGAAGGTCGCGGAGGCTGCGGGCCGACGAATCGGGCGAATGGTTGGTCGCGAAGAGCCGGAAGATCTGCTGCTGCATGGCGCGATCCTGTTCGTAGATGATCGTGTTTCGCCCTCCCTCGATCAGGATCTTGGGGTCGATCAGTCCGGTCAGCGGCACCAGCCCCCGCTCGGACTTCAGGGCGTAGGCCATGGCCAGGCAGTCCGGATGACACGGCACGGGGATCAGATCTTCGGGGCGGAACAGGCTCGATTGCTCCAAGATCGCTCGCCGCACTTCCGTCAGCGTCAGCCGATTCCGCTCGGGGTCGAACCCATCGACCCGTCCCGCCGCCTGCACCGGCTGGAACGTCACGCCGCGGACGCATCGCTGCGACGCCGCGAAATCGAGAATGGCGCCGAGCTCGCCGTCGTTCACTCCCTTCTTCACCGTGACCACCAAAGTCGTCGACAGGTCCAGGTCGTTCAGCACGCGAAGCGCGCCCTCGCGGATCGATCGCAGGTCGGCCCCTCGCAGGTCCATCAGCGCCGGCCGCCGGAAGGAATCGAACTGGAGGTACAGCTCGAAGCCGGGCATGTACTGCGCGAGGCGCTCCGCGAACCCGGGCTCCCGCGCGATCCGGATTCCGTTCGTGTTCACCATGAGATGGCGGATCGGGCGGCGCCGCGCGGCGTCGAGGATGGCGAAGAATTCGGGGTGGATCGTCGGTTCGCCGCCGGAGATCTGCACCACGTCGGGCTCCCGCTCGTTCGCCACGACGGCGTCCATCATCCGCTCGACCTGCTCGAGCGTCCGATGCTCCGTCCGATGCGTCCCGCTCGAGGCGTAGCAGATGGGGCACGTGAGGTTGCACTGATCGGTGATCTCGATCAGAGACAGGCAGGAGTGCTGCTCATGGTCGGGACACAGGCCGCAATCGTAGGGACATCCATAGCGGATGGGGGTGTTGTAGCGATTCGGCTGCTCGGGCGCCTTCAGGAAGATCTCGCGGCAGCGCCGGTAGTACTCGACGTCGTCCGCGATGAGGGCGGTTTCCCATCCATGGTCGGGGCAGCGCTTCTTGAGATAGACCCTTCCCTCCTCGAAGAGGATCTTCCCCTCCACCTTTCGATAACAGCGGGAGCAGATCGAAATGGCGACGTCGTAGAAGAGGTAGGGCCGGACCCTATCGGCCACGCGGCGCCTCTCCTGCTGCGGGTGCGGACAGCGGCGCGCCCGAGAGCGCTCGCTCCCGAATGGCGACGGATGCCAGGTAGGCCAGCCCAGCGAGACCCGCGATCTGCGTGCCCGTGAATCCCAGGTAGGGGCGAGGCTCGGGCTTGATGAAGTCGAGCGCGACGCGGAACGACAGGTACGCGATCAGAAAACCCCGGAATACCGATCCGTCCGATAGGCCGCGGCGCAGCCGGCGGGCTGCCCACACGGCCACCGGCGTGAGAAACGCGATCTCATAGAGCTGAACCGGGTGCCGGCGAATCCCGTCCCCGAAATCGACCGCCCACGGGAGCGCGCTGGCCGTTCCGTACGTCCCATCCTGGAGCCCGTTCAGGAAGCAGCCGATCCGCCCCAGTGCGATGCCCAGGCAGAGGGGCAGGACGTACAGGTCTCCCGTCGGCCGCCGGATACCCATCGCGCGCTTGACCCACTCGACGAGCACGAGCCCGCCCAGGAGGGCGCCCAGGACGGACTTCCCGGTGAGGAGGGCTCCGATTCCGGAACTCCGGAGCAGATCGGGGTGCTGAAGCCAGACCATCAGCTTGGAGCCGATCCCCGCTCCGGCGATCGCGGCGGCAACCACCGACACGCGATCGAAGGTCTCGAGAGGATCGCCGATTCGGCGCCGCAGCATCAGAAAGAGCCTGAAGCCCAGGGCGTAGGCGAGCATTTCGAAGAGGGTGTGGATGGGAAGCGAAACGCCGCCCCAGAGGTGTATGGCCGTAGCCGGAGGCGCGGTCATGTCGGCACAAAATACCGCAGGCGATGCGGATCGGGAAGGCCGGGTGCGTCCCCGGTTCCCATCCTTCAGTTTCGACCTCCTCCAGCCGATATTCTCTCGATGCGCCTTCCACTCCAAATCGCGTCCGCGGCGCTCCTTGCCGCCCTGACCCTCGGCGCCACGGCCCCGGCCGAATCCACCCGCGTGCCCGGAACCGGCATCCGCCTCACGCCGCCGCCGGGGTTCGCTCCGGCCGAGCAGTTCGCGGGCTTCCAGAACCCCGAGCGGAACGCCTCCATCGTGGTGACCGAGATCCCCGGACCGGTCTCCGAGATTCGAAGGGGCATGACCCGAAGCGGCCTCGCCTCGCGAGGCGTGGAGCTGATCGAATCGAGCACCGTGACGGTCGGGGGCGATGAGGCGCTGCTCCTGCACGTGAGCCAGCGGTCCCTGGGGACGGACTACTTCAAGTGGATGCTGGTGGGCGGCTCCGAAGCGCGCACGTTCATGGTCGTCGGAACGTTTCCCGCCGAAGAGTCCGACCTGAGCGACCCGGTGCGGCAGTCGCTCCTGTCGGCCTCCTGGGGCGACGACCCTCGGGCCGACCTCTTCGAGGGGATGCCCTTCCGCGTGGAGAGCGCGCCGCGCTTGAAGCTCGCCGACCGGATGGGGAATCTCCTGATCTTCACCGAGACGGGAAGGATCGCGCCGGGCAGGCCGGACATGGCGGTCCTCATCGTCGGAAGCTCCCTGGGCGACGTGGCGATCGGCGACCTGGAGGGCTTCTCGAAGGATCGCCTGCTCCGGACGGACCGCATGACGGGGGTGCGCGTTCGGAGCGGCGCTTCGATCTCGGTCGACAGCCTGGCCGGATACGAGCTGATCGCCGAGGGCGCCGACGCGAAGAACGGCCGGCCGGTCGGCGTGTATCAGCTGATGCTGGCCGACGGGAAGAGCTACTACATCGCGCAGGGCTTCGTGGCGAGGGCCCGGCTGAATCAGTTCCTGCCGGTGTTCCGGCAGGTGACCGCCTCGTTCCAACGCACGCGCCGGCAACCCACCGAAGAGAGCCGCCCCACGATCACGCAGTAGCACCCTCGAATACGCTGGCCCGAGCCGCCCGGCGGGACTACTCTGGGCCGTGAGGATCGCGACCCCGCAACGAGGATGCGCGCCATGAATCGAACCGCCCGGTCCGCCGCCGCGGCCGGATTTCTCGCCTTCGCGATGGCCGGCTGCGCGCACGACCCGACTCCCGTGCACGCCATCACCGTCAAGGGACAGCTCGCCGCCGGCGCCGAATGCCCGATGATCGTCACCGCCGACAATCGCCGCTATTCCCTGACCGGTAGCCTGGACCGCTTCAAGATCGGCGACCGGGTCTGCGTGCGCGGGCGAACGGTCGAGGTATCGACGTGCATGGCGGGAGAAGCCACGATCGCCATCGACGCCATCGGTCCCGAGGACAACTGCCCCTGAAACGGGAGCGTGTCCGGATCGCCGCCACCCTTCTGACGGCGCTCCTCGCCACGACCTGCGCGGGAGACCCCGCCGAGCGGGAGTATCGCGACGCGCTCCGCGGCGAGGAGACGGGGATGGGGCGCGCGGAGCAGCTCGAACATCTGGAGACGGCCATCGCGCTTCAGCCCCGGCGCGCGTGGTACCGCGAGACCCACGCGATCTACTCCATCGACGTGCGGCGGTTCGCGCAGGCTTCCGCCGATCTCGACACGGCCATCCAGCTCGCCGACCGTCCCTATCTCCGCTTCCTGCGCGGCCTGGTGTCCTGCCAGCGCGGCGCCTACGAAGCTTCGCTGGGCGATTTCGACGCGGCGATCGCGGG
>DATJEJ010000261.1:0-7532 GCA_035496795.1 Candidatus Omnitrophota bacterium | reverse complement strand
GTCGAATCGGCCTTCGTCCGGAAGAGCGCCAAGGCGGCGCTCCAGATCGGCCACGTGCGGGGCGTCGTCCTCCTGGCCGCGCGCAAGAGCGGAGCCGTGATCTTCGAGTACACCGCGCCCGAGGTGAAGATGGCGGTGGTGCGGCAGGGCGCCGCGGCCAAGGAGCAGGTCGCGTTCATGGTGCGCCGACTCCTTCCGGGCGTGGGCGCCGTCACCGAGGACGAAGCCGACGCGCTCGCGGTCGCGCTCTGCCACGCGCACCGCTCGCCCCTCGTCACTTCGGCCCGCGTCGCGATCCCCCTCCGGAGGTTTTCCCGGTCATGATCGACGCCCTGAGCGGAACCCTCGTCTCCAAGATGCCCACCTCCGCCGTCGTGCGGATGGGGGGCATCTCGATCCGGCTCCACATCTCGGTCTCCTGTTTCGAGACGCTCCCCGCGGTGGGCCAGACGCTGTCCCTGCTCACCTATCTCCACGTGCGCGAGGACGCGCTCCAGCTGTACGGCTTCGCCGACCATGTCGAGCGGGAGCTGTTCGAGCGGATGATCGCGGTCTCGGGGATCGGGCCGCGGCTGGCGGTGGGGATCCTGAGCGGCGCCACCGCCTCGCGCGTGCGCGAGGCGCTCCAGGCGGGGGACGCCGAATTCCTCCAGACGCTGCCCGGCGTGGGGAAGAAGCTGGCGCAGCGCCTGGTCGTGGAGCTGTCGGAGAAGGCGCCGGCGATGGGTGCTGCGCCGGCCGCCGCGGGCACGCCGGGCGCGCTCGGCGCGCACACGACCGTCGTGGCCGACGCCGCGGCCGCTCTGACCGCGCTGGGCTTTTCCCGGAGCGGCGCCATGGGGGCGGCTCAGGACGCCGTGCAGGAGCTGGGCGCCGCCGCCAACGTGGAGAGCGTCGTGCGCCGGGCGTTGCAGCAGAAAGTCCGCTAGCCTAGGCTTCACCCGATCCCGTCGTCGTCCAGCCAGGCCGCTGGTTCACCGGAGCCCGACATGCCCCGACCCGCATCGCCCGAGCCGAAGAAGCGCCGCGTCGCCGCGGCGGCGCCCCTGCCCGTTCCGGGGCCCGACCGGGAGCGCGTGACCGATCCCGAGCTTCTCGGGAACGACCGCGAGCTGGAGGGCAGCCTCCGACCCCGGCAGCTCTCCGACTTCACGGGACAGGACGGCCTTCGCGAGCAGCTCCGCATTGCGACCGAGGCGGCGCGGGCCCGCGGCGAGGCGCTGGACCACATCCTCTTCCACGGCCCGCCCGGGCTGGGGAAGACCACCCTCGCCTCCATCCTCGCCGCCGAGATGGACGTGCCCTTCGTCCAGACTTCGGGACCGGTGCTGGAGCGCGCGGCCGACCTCGCCGGCATCCTCACGAATCTGGACGAGCGCGGGATCCTCTTCATCGACGAGATCCACCGGATGAACCCCGTCGTGGAGGAGTACCTCTACCCGGCCATCGAGGACTTCTGCCTGGACATCATGATCGACCGCGGACCCAGCGCCCGCAGCGTCCGGATCGATCTGAAGCGCTTCACCCTGGTGGGCGCGACCACGCGGACGGGACTGCTGAGCGCGCCGCTCCGGGGCCGCTTCGGCCTCTCGGCCCGCCTCGACTACTACTCCCGCGACGAGCTGACCCGGATCATCCGCCGGTCCGCCTCGATCCTGGGGGTCTCGATCGACGCCGGAGGCGCCCGGGAGATCGCCTCGCGCGCCCGCGGCACCCCCCGGGTCGGAAACCGACTCCTCCGGCGGGTGCGCGACTACGCCGAGACCCGCGCCGACGGGACGATCACGGCCACGGTGGCGCAGGCGGCCCTCACCCTCCTCGAAGTGGACGCCCGCGGACTGGATGACATGGACCGCCGGATGCTGGAGGCGATCGTCGTGAAGTACGGCGGCGGCCCGGTCGGCCTCTCCACGATCGCCGTGGTCGTGGGGGAGGAGCCCGACACCCTCGAGGACGTCTACGAGCCCTACCTCATCCAGGAGGGCTTCCTGAAGCGCACCCCGCGCGGCCGGGAGGCCACCGACCTGGCCTTCGCCCACCTGGGGCGGTCCCGGACGGCCCTGCCATCCCCCGATTCCGAGGGACAGCAGCGGCTCGAGGGCTTCTAAGCCCCCTTTCCGGTAGAAATCCCTACACGCCTGGATGATGGAGCTTTACCGCCTTACAAGACTGGCAGTATTCTTACCATCCGGCTTGAACGTCCGCCTTTCGCTGAACATCTGGTTTTCTCGCCAGAGAGAGGACCTCACATGAGCACCACGGCAGCCGTAGGACGCATTCCCGAGATCGTCCAGCGCCACGAGCGAGAGCTTCTTGCCGAATGGATCCAGCTTCAGATCTCCGCCATGGGCTTCCAGCGTGACCGCGCCCGCGAAGACGAGCTGACCGATCAGTCGCGCCGGTTCCTGCGCCATCTCGCGGGCAGCCTGCAGTCGGGCGGCGCCTCCGCCGATATTCGCACTCCGGCCTGGGCCGAGACGCGCGAGTTCCTGGGCGACCTCTCGCGCTCCCGCGCGACGCTGGGCTTCTCCCCGACGGAGACGGCCGGCTTCATCTTCTCGCTGAAGCAGCCGCTCTTCGCGCGGCTGCGCCAGGAGCTGGGGCGCGACCCCGATCAGCTCGCCGAGCAGCTCTGGACCGCGACCATGATCCTGGACCAGCTCGGGCTCTACACCACCGAGGTCTACCTGAAGGGCCGGGAGGAGGTCATCCGCCGTCAGGAATCGGAGATGACCGAGCTCTCGACGCCGGTGGTCGAGTTGTGGGAGGGGGTCCTGGCGCTTCCGGTCATCGGAACCCTCGATTCGACCCGCGCGCAGACCGTGATGGAGAACCTGCTCCAGAAGATCGTGGAGACCGGCTCCTCCTACGCCATCATCGACATCACGGGGGTGCCCACGGTGGACACGCTGGTGGCGCAGCACCTGTTGAAGACGATCGCGGCGGCGCGGCTGATGGGCGCCGAGTGCATCATCAGCGGCATCCGCCCCCAGATCGCGCAGACGATCGTGCACCTGGGCGTGGAGCTGCAGGGGGTGGCCACCAAGTCCACCCTCTCCGACGCCTTCGCGATCGCGCTGGCGCGCCGGGGCCTTACCGTCGTCTCGTTGAACGGCGGCGGGTCTCCGCGTCCGGCGCGCTGAGGGCGGCCCCATGGAACAGATCCCGATCCTCAAGATGGGCGACTGCCTGCTCGTCACGATCCAGGTCGACATGCACGACCGGCTCGCGATGACGCTGCAGGACGATCTCACCTCCCGGATTGCCGAGACCCGCGCGCGCGGCGTCGTCATCGACATCTCGTCCCTCGAAGTCGTCGATTCCTTCATCGGGCGGATCCTCGCGAACATCGCCGCCATGGCGCGCGTGCTGGACGCCGAGACCGTCGTGGTCGGCATGAGGCCGGCCGTGGCGATCACCCTGGTCGAGCTGGGGCTCTCGCTCCCGGGGGTGCGCACCGCCTTGAACGTGGAGCGCGGCATGGACCTGATCCGCCGCGACGCGCACCCCGAGGCGGCTGGTCCCGCGGAGTCTTCGAGTGGCCGTTCTCAGGGATGAGGTCCGGGAGATCCGTTCGTCGCAGGACGTGGTCGGCGTGCGCCAGATGGTGCGCGAATGGGCGGTGTACGCCGGCTTCAGCCTGGTCGACCAGACCAAGATCGTAACCGCCGCGAGCGAGCTTGCCCGGAACACGCTGACCCACGGCGGCGGCGGCTCGATGCGGGTGGAAGCGCTGAACGACGGAAACCGCCGCGGCGTCCGCGTCGTGTTCGAGGACCAGGGACCCGGGATTCCGGACGTGGAGCAGGCGCTCCGCGACGGCTTCACGACCGGCGGCGGGCTGGGCCTGGGGCTGGGCGGCGCCAAGCGCCTCTGCCACGATTTCGAGATCCGGTCCGATCCGGGGCGCGGCACGCGGGTCGCGATCACGCGCTGGCGATGACCGAAAGCCGCGCGATCCCCGTCCGCGAGATCAGCCAGACCGGGCAGGTGCGCCGGGCGGCGACGGTGCTCGCCGAGCGGATGGGGTTCGATTCGGAGGAGACCGGCCGCGTCGGCCTGGTGGCGACCGAGGCGGCGACGAATCTGGTGAAGCACGCCCAGGGGGGAGAAATCGTGCTCTCGTCCGTGAAGGATGCCGAAACCTGCGCCGTGGACATCGTCGCGCTGGACCACGGTCCGGGGATCCGCGACCTCGATCAGGCCATGCGCGACGGCTTCTCCACGGTCGGCAGCATGGGAGGAGGGCTGGGCGCGATCCGCCGGAACTCCTCGCACTTCGATCTCTACACGGGCGAATCGGGCACGATCATGTTCGCGAGGGTGGGGGCCGGCCCGGGCGCCCCGATGGGCGGCCGGCTCGAGGTGGGGGCCGTCCAGGTTCCCTGTCCCGGCGAGCAGGTCTCGGGCGACGCCTGGGCGGTGGCGCACCTTCCCGACCGCACGCTCGTGCTGGTCTCCGACGGGCTGGGCCACGGCGCCGACGCACACGCGGCGGCCGAGCTGTCGGTGCGACTCTTCCTGCAACACGCCAGCGGCACGCCGGCCTCGATCCTCGAGCGCATCCACGAGGGCCTTCGCCCCACCCGCGGCGCCGCCGCGGCCGTGCTCGAGCTGGACACGGCGGAGCGGGTGGCACGATTCGCGGGCATCGGCAACATCGCCGCATCCGTCCACGCGGCGGGGACATCGCGATCGATGGTCAGCCATCACGGCGTGCTGGGGCACTCGGTGCGGAAGATCCACGAATTCTTCTATCCCTGGCCGCCGCGGTCTTTGGTCGTGCTCCACTCGGATGGGATCGGAACGCACTGGGACCTGGGACGCTACCCCGGCCTCGCGCAGCGCCGCCCGGCGGTGATCGCCGCGGCGCTCTATCGCGATTTCAGCCGCGGGCGGGACGATGCCACGGCCGTCGCGCTGCGGGAGGCCGCGTGAGCACGCGCATCCTTTCGCTCGCGCTCCGCCAGGAAGTGGACGTGGTGCTCGCGCGGCAGCGCGCGCGGCGGATCGCGGCCCTCCTCGGCTTCGACGGCCAGGACCAGGTGCGGATCGCCACCGCCGTCTCCGAAATCGCGCGCAACGCGGTCGCGTACGCCGAGCAGGGACTGGCCGAGTTCGGGATCGAGGGGACGACACCACCCCAGGTCTTCACGATCCGGATCACCGACAAAGGCCCCGGCATCCGCCGGCTGCAGGACATTCTCGAGGGGCGCTATCGCTCCACGACCGGCATGGGGATCGGCATCTCGGGGGCGCGCCGGCTGATGGACCAGTTCACCATCGCCTCCGACCCGGGACACGGCACCAGCGTGACCCTGAAGAAGCTCGTCCCCGCCGGCAGGCCATCCATGACCCCGGCCGAGATCGCGGTCCTCGTCGATTCGCTGGCGAAGGAGAAGCCGCAGGGCGCGTTCGAGGAGATCCAGCGGCAGAACCAGGAGCTGCTGGCCACCATGTCCGAGCTGGAGCAGCGCCAGGAAGAGCTCCTGATCCTGAACCGCGAGCTGGAGGACACCAATCGCGGCGTCGTCGCGCTCTATGCCGAGCTGGACGAGAAAGCGGACCATCTGCGCCGCGCCGACGAGCTCAAGTCGCGCTTCCTCTCGAACATGACGCACGAGTTCCGCACGCCTGTGAACTCGATCCAGGCGCTCGCGTGGATGCTCCTCGAACGCTCCGACGGTCCGCTCACGCCGGAGCAGGAGCGGCAGGTCCAGTTCATCCGCCGGGCCTCCGACGAGCTGTCGGAGCTGGTGAACGACCTGCTCGACCTGGCCAAGGTGGAGGCCGGGAAGTCCGAGGTGCGCCCCACCCTCTTCGAAGTGTCGAACCTCTTCGGCGCCCTGCGCGGCATGCTCCGGCCGCTCCTCGTCACCACCTCCGTCGCCCTGGTCTTCGAGGAGCCGGAGGGGATCCCGCCGCTCCATACCGACGAGGGAAAGGTCTCGCAGATCCTGCGCAACTTCATCTCGAACGCGCTCAAGTTCACCGAGCAGGGCGAGGTCCGCGTGCGCGCGCGCCTGGTCAACGGCGGAGGGAAGATCGCGTTCGAGGTGTCGGACACCGGCATCGGGATCGCGCCCGAGGACCAGGAGCGGGTCTTCCAGGAGTTCACGCAGATCGACAGCGCGATCCAGCGGAGGGTCCGCGGCACGGGACTGGGGCTTCCCCTCTGCCGCAAGCTGGCCGAGCTCCTGGGCGGATCGGTTTCCGTGCGGAGCGAAGTGGGCGCCGGATCCACGTTCGTGGCGGAGATCCCGGTCTCCTACGCGGAACGCGACGGCGTGGCGCTGGATTCCTGGCACCCGATGCCCGGGCGCCTCCCCGTGCTCGTGGTCGAGGACGCGCCCGAGGAGGCACTCCTCTACGAGAAGTACCTCTCGGCCGCGGGCTACCAGGTGCTCCACGCCCGCACGCTGCGCGAGGCACGCGAGGCGCTGTCGATCATGAGCCCGGCGCTGATCCTCCTCGACGTCCTGCTGCGCGGCGAGGATACCTGGGCCTTCCTGACCGAGCTTCGGCGCCGTCCGGATACGGGAGCGACGCCGATCCTGATCGTGAGCACCGTGGAGGATCAGGCCAAGGGAGCCGCGCTGGGAGCGGACGCCTACCTGCTCAAGCCGATCGACCGCCAGCGCCTGATCCGGCAGATTTCGTCCATGACGGGGAGCGTCGTCATGCGCCGCGTGCTGATCGTGGACGACGAGGAGATCTCGCGCTATCTGATCCGCCAGAGCCTGACGGCGCCGCACGTCGAGGTCCTCGAGGCCGCGACGGGAGCCGAGGCGCTCCACGTCGCGGGCTCCGGGCAGGTCGGCGCGATCTGCCTCGATCTCCGGATGCCCGACCAGGACGGCGAGGAGGTGCTGCGCCGCCTGAAGAGCGATCCGATGACGCGCGAGATTCCCGTGTTCGTGGTCACGTCCAAGGCGCTCGGGGAAGGGGAGCGCGACCGGCTCCTCGAAATGGCCGCGGGCGTGATCTCCAAGGAAACGCTTTCCCGCGAGCGCATCCTGCCGCGCGTCGAAGAGGCGATGCGGCGGACGGCCGCCGCGTAGGAGCGATCGATGGCCCCCAAGCCGGAGCTGATCCTGGTCGTCGACGACAACGACACCGGGCGCTACCACAAGGAGCGGACCCTGACCCGCGCGGGCTACGAGGTGATCCAGGCCAGGGACGGGCTGGAGGCGCTGCGGCTCGTGGTCGAGCGGGAGCCCCGCATCGTCGTGCTGGACGTGAAGCTGCCGGGGCTGGACGGCTGGGAGGTCTGCCGGCGGATCAAGGCCGACCCCGCGACCGCTTCCACGCTGGTCCTGCAGGTATCGGCCACCTACGTGAGCGACGCCGACACGGTGCGGGCCCTGGAGGGGGGCGCCGACGCCGCGCTCTCCGAGCCGATCGATTCCACGGTGCTCGTCGCGACCGTGCGCTCGCTCCTGCGCGTGCGCCGCGCCGAGGACTCGCTGCGCGCCGCGCTCGCCGGCGAGCAGACGGCCCGGAGCATCGCCGAAGCGGCGCGCGAGGCGGTC
>DATJEJ010000260.1:0-9160 GCA_035496795.1 Candidatus Omnitrophota bacterium | reverse complement strand
AGGCCCGCCGACTCTGGGTTCTCAACGACCTGTACGTCACGGAAGCGGCTCGTGGTCTCGGCGTCGGCCGGGCGCTCATGGAAGCCGCTCGCGAGCATGCCGTGAAAACGGGGGCGAAGCGGCTGACCCTGGAGACGATGGATGACAACCGGAAAGCATGGGCGCTGTACGAGTCGCTGGGGTACGTGAAGAGTGGACCGGAGGTGCGGTACTACACGCTGGAGCTGGAGTGAAACCGCCCCGCCCGACTTGCGCCGGCGCAAGTCGCCTTTCGCGGGGCGTTGCCTAGGCCAACAACTCCCGCAGCCTCGACCCCAGCGTCTCCATCCGATAGGGCTTGGTGATGATCCCTGCGGCGCCTTCGTCGGTCAGGGAGGCTGAGGACACCCGGTCGGTGAAACCGCTGGAGATGACGACCCGGATCTCGGGGGCGATGGCGCGGATGCGGCGGAGCGCCTCGGCGCCGCCCATGCCGGGCATGACGACGTCGAGGAGGACGCAGTCGGGACGGCTGCCCTTCTCGATGTGCGCGACCGCTTCTTCGCCGCTCGCGGCCAGCTCCACGTCGTAGCCGAGGTGCTTCAGCAGCTCCGCGGCCACGGTCCGGACCATCTCCTCGTCGTCCACGATGTAGACCGTGCGGCGCCGCGCGGCGCTTTTCTCGGGATTGGAATCCAAGCGGCCCTCCCTCCCTGCCGGCTCGACCTCCCCCCGCCGTCTCTCTATAATGACACCCCATGCCCGGGCGAATCTACATGGAGACCTACGGCTGCCAGATGAACGTGGCCGATTCCGAACTGATGCTGGGGCAGCTCCGCCGCGCGGGCTTCGAGCGGGTCGAAGAGGCCGCCCACGCCGACGTCATCCTGGTCAACACCTGCGCCATCCGGGAGCACGCCGAGCAGCGCATCTACGGCCGCCTGGGCGAGCTGTCCCGCTACAAGGTGCGCCGCCCCGGGGTCGTGCTGGGGGTGGCGGGGTGCATGGCGCAGCACCTCCGGGACCGGCTGATCGAGAAGGTCCCGCAGGTGGACCTGGTCATCGGCCCCGACGGCTATCGGGACTTGCCCGCGCTGGTGGATCAGGCGCGGGAAGAGCCGACGCTGGCGGTGCGGCTCTCCCGGGTCGAGACCTACGGCGATCTCACGCCGGCGCGCGCCGACGGCGTGCGCGCGTGGGTCAGCATCATGCGCGGCTGCGACAAGTTCTGCACCTTCTGCATCGTCCCCTACGTGCGCGGCCGCGAGCGCAGCCTTCCCGCCGCCGAGGTGATCCGGCAGGTGGAGCACGCTGCCGCCGAGGGCTTCAAGGAGATCGTTTTCCTGGGCCAGACGGTGAACGCGTACAAGGACGGCGACGTCGATTTCGCCGAGCTGCTCCGCCGCGCCGACCGCGCGGACGGCATCGAGCGCATCCGCTTCACGTCGCCGCATCCGGCCGACATGACCGATCGCGCCGTCGAGGCCATCGCCACCTGCGCCAAGGTCATGCCTCAGGTCCACCTGCCGCTCCAGTCGGCCAGCAACGCCGTGCTCGAGCGGATGAAGCGGATCTACACGATCGAGCAGTACGAGGCGCTCGTGGAGAAGCTCCGCGCGGCGGTGCCGGACCTGGCGCTCACCACCGACGTCATCGTCGGCTTCCCGGGAGAGACCGAGGCGGATTTCGAAGCGACCCGCGCCGCGATGCGGCGGATCCGCTACGACGGGGCGTTCCTCTTCAAGTACTCGCCCCGCCCGGGCGCGAAGTCGGCGGCGTGGGAAGACGACGTCCCGGACGCGGAGAAGACGCGCCGCATCACGGCTCTCATCGAGGAGCAGAAGGAGACGTCGCTGGAGCGGAATGCGGCGACGGTCGGCACCGAGGTCGAAGTCCTCGTCGAGGGGCCATCCAAGAAGAGCGCGGACCATTGGTTCGGAAAGACCCGGCAGTTCAAGACCGCGGTCTTCCGCCATGGCGAGGAGCGCGTGGGGGATACTCTCCGCATGCGCGTGGCCGCGGTCTCGCCCTACACGCTGTTTGGCGAAGGCGTCTCGTCCGCCGTGCGCGTGGGCGACGACGCGGCGGTCTGAACCCGCACCGGGTTCGCGCGCGCCGGTTCGCTCCGCTCCTCCTATCCCTTCTGATCGCGGTGCCCGGCACGGCGCTCGCGATCCGCCCGCCGGGCCTTCGCTACACGATCGACGTCACGCTGGACCCCAATCGCCATCGCCTGGACGGGCACGCCGTCATCGTCTACCGGAGCGGCGCCGACAGCGCCTTCACGCGGCTCTACCTGCACACCTACCCCAACGCCTTCTCCGGCCCGCACACGATCTACGCGCGCGAGGGGGAGAGCGTGGCGCAGAACTACGACCTTCGCTACGCCAAGGCCAAGCAGCTCGGGTGGATGACGCTCGACTCGGCGACGGTGGACGACGCACCGACCGCCGTCGACGTGAACGAGACGATCGCCAGCCTCCATCTGCCGCGCCCCCTCCGTCCCGGAGATTCGGCGCGCGTGGAGCTCCGCTTCACCGTGAAGATCCCCCGCCACTTCGACCGCCTGGGCCACACCGGCGAGAACTACTCCATCTCCCAGTGGTATCCGAAGATGGTGGTGTACGACGACGAGGGCTGGCACCCCGATCCCTTCCACTTCATGTCCGAGTTCTACGGCGACTACGGCACGTTCGACGTGACGATGCACGTGCCGGACGACTACTGGGTGGGTTCGACCGGCGTGCTCACGCGCGCCACGGGTGGAGACAACGACATCCCGATCCAGGACCGGGATGCTCCCCGCGATAGCGTGACCGTGACGCTCCAGGTCGCGGCCGCCGACTCGCTGGCGGGGAAGCGCCCCCAGCGCGCGCTTCGCGTCGAGACCGACATGGCGCGCGGCGATGCCGAGGGCCGGCGCATCCCCGTCCCGCTCGGCGGCCAGGCGTCGTTCCGCGTCCCTCGGGGAGCACCCGTCCACTACGTCTATGCCTGGGAGAACCGCGACGGCCCGCACGACGAAGCGGACGCCCGGGGACGCGCGCGACCGCTGCACCGCATCGTCGCCTCGCGCGACACCACGATCGCCGACACCCTGCGCGCGCTCGCGGCCGAAGGTGGGGATGGGGACACGCTCCTCCCCTCGATGAAGACGCTCCACTATCACGCCGAGGCGGTGCACGACTTCGCGTGGGTCGCCTCGCCCGACTACGTGCGCGGCGACACGACCTGGTCCGGAATCGCGATCCGCTCGCTCTGTTTCCGGAGCGACCAGAAGCTGTGGTCGGAGTCCAAGCGGTGCGTGGTGGACGCGATGCGCCACCACACGGAGACGGTCGGTCCCTATATCTGGCCCCAGTTCACGACGAGCGAGGCCTGGTGCGGTGGCGGCGCCATGGAATACCCGATGCTCATCATGAACGAGCCGGAGGTGGCGAGCTCGCTCGTCCACAGCCTGGACGATACGATCGCGCACGAGCTGGGGCACAACTGGTTCTACGGCATGCTGGGCAGCGACGAGCGCGCCCATCCCTGGCTGGACGAAGGTTTCTCGCAGTTCATCGAGGACGACTACAGCGACCACAAGTATCCGCGGGGCATCTTCCGCTGGGCGGACCGGCTTCCCTGGCTCGCGCCCTGGAGCGCGTTCGGACGCGACGAGCTGGCCTATCTATCGCGGGCCTGGGCCCGCGACGAGATGCCGATGGTCACGCCCACCGAAGCGTTTCGCGGCTACCGCCAGTACGGGGTCGCGGCCTACAGCAAGACGGTGATGATGCTGCACGCCCTTCGCGGCGTGATCGGGAACGAGGCGTTCGAGCGTTTCCTGCACCGCTATTACGACGAGAATCTCCTGCGGCATCCTCGGCCCGAGGACGTGCGGCGCGCCGCCGAGGAGGCGGCCGGGCGCGACCTGGGCGCATTCTTCCACGATTGGACCGAGACCACGCTCCCTCTCTCGTTCGGGCTCGACCGCGGATCCTCGCGCCGGGAGGGCGACGAGTGGATCAGCGTCGTCCGGGTGCGGCGCGACGGCGGGATGGCGCTTCCGGTGACGGTCGAGGGCCGGTTCGCCGACGGCAGCATCCAGAGAACCCGGGTCGCGACCGTCGAGCGGGAGAACCGCGCCTCGTTCCGGAGCCGCGCCCGCCTCTCGTCGGCGGTGCTCGACCCCGACCACGATCTCGCCGACATGAACCGACTCGACAATCGCACCGGAATCGCACCGATGCGCTGGCGGCCGGTCTTCGATTTCCCGCAGACGGACGAGATCAGCGTGCTCTACGGGCCCACGATCTGGCACGGCAACCACGAGGGAATGCGGCTCGGCGCCTGGGCCGAGGGACGCTACCTGCCGATGCGCGACTTCCCGCGCGGCATCCTCGGCTTCGAGGCCGCGGCGAACGGCGGGACCCGTACGGGGGACCTGGCCGCGCGGCTGGGTGGCTGGCGCCGCGTGGGTGCACTCGGCGCTCGAGGCGAGGTGCGCGTGCTGGGGGTGCGGGACGAGGGGCTCTCCCGGTTCGAGGTCACGCTCGGGAACCGAATCTCGGCCCCGGGTCCGCGCTTCCCCTGGCGCACGTGGTGGCTTGGCTTCCAGGCCCGCGACCGGTACGACCTCCGGCCGGTGGACGCGCGCTACTGGTCGCCGGGAACGACCGTCAACGCTTCGGCGGGTTTCCGTATCGAAACGGTGGGCCCCCATCGCCAGGACGATCTCACGTTGGAGCTGCGCCGCGGCTCTTCGGCGTTCGGCGGTGGGGAGCCCGCAAGCGACGCGAACTACGATGCGGCGCGCGTCTCGGCCCGGCACCGGATGCCGCTCGGCTGGGGCTCCTGGAACCTCGCCCTGCGCGCGTCCGGTGGCTCGGCGTGGCGGCGCGTCCCGCGCGAGCAGCTCTTCGACGTCGCCGAGAAGAGCCGCCTGGATGCGCTGGAAGGCTTCTACGATAACGACCGGGGGCCGCTCCGCGCGACGGATCACTACCTGTCCGAGGGCGGGGGCGGGCTGCGCGGCTACGCCGGACGCGCGGCGCTCGGCGCGCGTCTGGCGGCCCTGAACGTGGACCTGACGCAGGCGCGGACCGGCGCGTTCCTCTTCGGGGACGTGGGGCGCGTCGAGGCATCGGGGCTGGGCGAATCGAGCCGGCCGGCCGGCCCGCTCGTCGGGCGGACTCTGGCCGACGCGGGGGCGGGCTACGGCTACGGCCCGGCCAAGGTGATCCTGCCCTTCTGGGTGAGCCGTCCCGAGCACGGCGAGGCGCCGTGGAGGGTGCGCTGGCGGTTCAGCCTGGATCTGGCCGGGATCCATCCCTGGTGGTAACATCGGCCCATCCGCGGCCGATGCGCCGCAAGGGAGGGTCCCCAATGAACATCGAGATCCGGTACTGCCAGGAATGAAGCTATCTACCTAGGGCCACCAGTTTGGCGGCCGAGCTGAAGAAGGACCTGGGCGTCGACGCGACGCTCACGCCGGGAGGCGGCGGGGTGTTCGAAGTGATCGCCGACGGCAAGACGATCTTCTCCAAGAAGCAGGTCGGGCGGTTTCCCGAGGTGGTCGAGATCCTCGGGATGTTGAAGCAGAAGAAGTGACGGCGGTGCGGCGCTCGTAGCGTTCCACGCCGGCCGCACCCACCGGCCCCCCTCGCGGGGCCGGTCGCGTTTTGGCAAGGGGGGTTCATGAGCACTCGCCGTTCCATCTCCGCCCGCACGCCGCTTCTCGCGGCGCTGCCCGCCGCGCTCGTCGCGGCGCTCTTCCTCTCGGCCCCGCTCGCCGCGGCCGCGCCGCACGACAACGACCGCGCCGCTCGCGGCGCGCGGGCCGGCAAGGCCGATGCCGCGATCCCGGCAGCTCCCGAAGCTCCGGTGATCCGAGAGGTCCTTCCGGACGGGCTCACCCTCCTGATGCAGGTGGATCACTCCAAGCCCCTGGTCGGCGTCTGCATCGTCGTGAACGGCGGCAGCCGCACCGAGGACCCCAAGCTCTCCGGGCTGAGCCATTACTACGAGCACCTGATCTTCCGGGGCGGCTCGGCGCGCCAGGACGAGCTGGAGTTCCGGAAGGAGATGCAGCGGATCGGCGAGGAGAGCGGCGGCTACACGACGAACGACTACACCTGCTACGGATTCACCGCGCCCACGGCGAACCTGGACGAGGCGCTCTGGCGCTCGCTGGACGCCTGGCTCGCGCTGAAGCTGACCCAGCCCAAGGTGGACAAGGAACGCCAGGTCATCATGGAGGAGTACAACCAGGGCGAGGACCGTCCCGACTACAAGGTCTACTACCAGATCGAGCGGCTCATGTTCCGCGACCATCCGTACAAGCGGGACACGATCGGGCTGAAGGACGCGATCATGAACTCGTCGCTCGCGACCTTCCGCACGTTCTACGCCGACCGCTACGTGCCCAACCAGATGACCCTCGCCGTCGTCGGCGACTTCGATCCCCAGACGATGCGCACCAAGATCGAGCGCGGCTTCGCGCCCTACCCGCGCGGCAAGGAATCGTTCGAGCTGGGAATCACCGAGAAGCCGCAGACGGAATTCCGGATGGGCGTCGAGACGATGAAGACGCCGAGCACGTGGACCCACCTCGGCTTCCACACCGCTCCGTTCCGGGGTCCCGATTCCCCGACGCTCACCGTGATCGCATCGCTCCTGGGCAGGGGCACCTCGTCGCGCCTCTATCGTGCGCTCAAGGAGAAGGAGAACCTGGTCACCGACGTGAGCGCCGATTTCGAGACGCGCAAGGATCCCGGCATGTTCCTGGTCTCGACCCAGATGCCGCCGGCCAACGAGGCCAAGGTGTTCGGCGTGGTCCGCGACGAGCTGACGCGACTGGCCACCGAGCCGGTCCCGCCCGCGGAGCTCGCGCGCGTGAAGGCGGCGCTGGTGAACGACTGGGTCTTCGCCGCCCAGACGCCCTTCTCGCGGGCGGAGCGCCTCTGCGTCTTCGGGGTCATGTCCGATCCGGCGATCGCGGGGCTCTGGCCCCGGCTGATCGAGAGCGTCACCGCCGAGGACATCCGCAGGGTGGCGGCGGCGACGTTCGCTCCGAGCCAGGCGTCCTATTCGGTCGTCCGTCCCGCCGACGCGCCGTCGGCCTCCGGTCCCAGCCAGAGCGACATCCTCGCGATGGTCGCGCCCTGGACCGAGGCGTGGCCGGCGTCGGCCGCGGCCGGCCATGCGGTGACCGCGTCCGCGCCGCGCAAGGAGACGCTCCCGAACGGGGTCACGCTGATCCTGAACGAGGATCACTCGACGCCGATCGTCGCGGTGGCGACCTACGCCCGCGGCGGGCAGTGGATCGAGCCCGAGGGTCTCGCCGGCGTGAGCCACATGGCGGCAACACTGCTTCGTCGCGGCGCCGGCTCGATGAGCGCGCGCCAGATCTCGGACCAGGCCGAGCTTTTGGGCATGCGTCTCTCCTCGGGCGGCAGCAACGACTACGCATTCCTGAACTTTCAGGCGCCGTCCCGCAATTTCGGCAAGGCGTGGGACATCTACCGCACCGTGCTGACGCAGCCGAACTTCCCCTCGGACGAGACGGCCAAGGTGCGCCAGGATCTGATCCAGCAGGTGCAGAGCATGGGCGACCGGCCGTTCGACCTGACGAACCTCCGCTTCGCCGAGGCGATCTATCGGAAGTCGCCCTATCGCCGGTCGGTCTTCGGCGACGAGGCGTCGCTCAAGAAGATCACGGCCGCCGATCTCCGGCAGGCCTACCGCTCCGAGTTCAGCGGGGCCAACCTGGTCGTCGCCGTCTCCGGCGATTTCGACTCCGACGCCACCCTCGCGCTGGCCCGGCGCACCCTGGGGGCCATTCCCAAGGGATCCCCCGCGAAGATCGGCGATGTGCGCGACGATCCGGCGACCGAGAAGCGGCCGATCTTCGTCGACAAGGAGCAGGAGCAGATCACCTACAACACCGGCTGGATCGGCTGCTCGCTGCTCGACCCCGACTACCCTGCGCTCAAGACCGGCGTGGCGCTGATCGGGGACCGGCTCTTCTTCAAGTACGTCTACGAGAAGGGCGTGGCGTATCGCTCATGGTTCTACATGAACGACCGCGTGGGGCAGGGCACGGTGCAGAACGAGATGGGCGTGAGCCCGCAGAACTGGTTCGCGTCCAGCGGCGTCCTGGAGGACGTGACGGAGTACGTCACGCGTCCGCTCAAGGACGACGAGGTGAAGCGCACCATCGACAAGGTGCTCACGCGCTGGTACCTGGGCGCGCAGGAGAACGACGCGATCGCCGGGCGGCTCGGGTTCTACGAGGCGACGGGGCTGGGCTACCAATTCGCGCAGAGCTATCCCGAGCGCCTGCGGCACCTGAGCGCCTCGGAGGTGCAGGCGGCGCTACGGAAGTATCTGCACCCGGAGACCTATACCCGCGTGGCGATCGGGAAGGAGCCGGCCAAGACTTCGGGCGCCTCGATGGCGCCCAGCCACTAGCGCCCCGCGCGCGCGGCGGCCGCGCCGCAGGCGACGCCGATGAAGGCGCCGAGGGGAAGTGTCTGCTGCCAGCTCTTGTGAGGGATGCCGCTCAGCCCGCCGAGGGCTAAGCCGATCAATCCGGAGAGAAGCATCGCGCGCCAGGCGGGGGTGCGCCCGGGCGCCAGGTAGGCGGCCAGGACGCCGTTGATGATCCCCTGCGAGGCGCGGCCGAGCACGCTGACGAACAGGTCGACCGTGTGCGGGTCTCCCCACGCGCTCACGACGCCGTGCGCCGCGCCCAGGACGATTCCCGTGAGCACCCCTGCCGTCACCTTCGTCATCGCCCAACCTCCCCCGGCTCGAGGCGCCGCAACACCCGATCGCGCCGCAGCATAGCCGGAGGCGACGGGCGGGTCCAGCAGTTGAGAACGGCTGCCCTTCCGCCGATAGGTACAAGATGTCCAGTACCTTGCCCGACGGCGCTTCCGCCCTGGCCGCGGCGGCCGGAGGCGCGCTCCAGCAGCATTTCGAGAACGCCCCGATCGGGATGCTTCTGCTCGGCGAGGACCGCGCGATCGTGCGCGCGAACGAAACGGTCGCCTCGATCACCGGGCTGGCGCCGGCGATCCTCTCCGGGTCTCCCTTCCGCCGCTTCCTCTCCACCGACGCTCCCCTCGATCTGGAGGACCGGATCTTCGAGGAGCTGGAGCACTCGGGGCGGTGGCTCGGCGAGGTGGAGATC
>DATJEJ010000259.1:0-4031 GCA_035496795.1 Candidatus Omnitrophota bacterium | reverse complement strand
ACGCTGGTGCGGCTCTTCTTCACGCGGCGGAAGATGCTGGAGTGGGAGACCGCGGCCACCGCCGCCGCGCGCTCCGCCGGCCTCTCGGGGAAGGACCAGCTGGTCGCGTTCGCCAACGGCATGTGGGCCGGCCCCGCGGTGGCCGTCGTGATCCTGGTCGCGACGGTCGCGTTTCGCATCGAGGCGCTGGGCGCAGCACTGCCGCTGCTCGGTCTCTGGCTCGTCTCGCCGCTCATCGCCTACTGGCTGAGCCTGCCGGCCCGAAGCCGCGTGGTCGCGCTGGAGCCGCACGACCGGGTCGAGCTCCGCCGCATCGCGCGGAACACATGGCGCTACTTCGACACGTTCGCGGGCGAGGAGGACCACTGGCTTCCCCCCGACAACGTCCAGGAGACGCCGGACCGGAAGGTTGCCCATCGCACGTCGCCGACCAACATCGGCATGGCCCTCCTCGCCACGCTCGCCGCCCGCGACCTGGGATTCATCGGCGCGCCGGAGGTGCTGGACCGGGTCGAGCGGATCCTGAACACGCTGGATGGGCTGGAGAAGCACGAGGGGCATCTGCTGAACTGGTACGACACCCTGAGCCTGGCACCGCTCCAGCCCCGCTACGTGTCCACCGTGGACAGCGCGAATCTCGCCGGCTCCCTCATGGCGCTGGCGGCGGGCCTCCGCCGGCTGGAGCCTGCGCCCGCGGAAGGGTTCCGCCACGCCGCCGCCGTCGCCGACACGCTGGCGCTCCTGCGCCGGAGCCTGGACCGGATCCTTCCAGCCGCATCCGCCGAGTCGATCCGCGAACGGCTCCGGCCCGCGCTGCGCGAGGTGGAGGCGTACGAGGTGCGCCGCTTCGCCGCGCGCCCCGATTCGCCGCGCCTCGACGGCGCCGGGCGCGCGCTGGCGCAGGCGCTGGAGGTCGCCGATCTCGATCGCATCGAGGGCCCCGAGGCCGAGGAGGCTGCCTTCTGGGGCGAGACGCTCGTCCGGCTCCTGCGCCATCCGAAGACGGGGGACCTGCCCGATTCGTGGAGGGAGCGGCGCACTGCGCTCGCGGCCCGCGCCGAGGCGCTGGCCGACGGGATGGACTTCCGGTTCCTCTACGACCGGGACCGCCGCATCTTCTCGATCGGCTACCGGCTGGCCGACATGGAGGGGCCGGGGCGTCTCGACATCTCCTATTACGACCTCCTGGCCTCCGAGGCGCGGCTCGCGAGCTTCGTGGCGATCGCGAAGGGAGACGCGCCGCCGGAGCACTGGTTCCAGCTGGGCCGCGCGCTCGTCGGCATCGCCGGGGTGCCGACCCTGGTCTCCTGGAGCGGGTCGATGTTCGAGTACCTGATGCCGCTCCTCCTGATGCGCAACTACCCGGACACGCTGTTGCAGCGCTCGTCCGAATCCGCGGTGCGCGCGCAGATCCAGTACGGGCGGATGCGCGGCGTGCCGTGGGGGATCTCCGAGTCCGCCTTCAACGAGGTGGACCGGCACGGCAACTACCAGTACAAGGCGTTCGGCGTGCCCGAGCTGGGGCTGAAGCGCGGGCTATCCGAAGAGCTGGTCATCGCTCCCTACGCCACGGCGCTCGCCTCGATGGTCGACCCCGTCGAGGCCGCCGCCAATCTCAGGCGTCTGGCGCGAGAGGGCGCGGAGGGAGCGTTCGGCTTCTACGAAGCGATCGACTACACCCCGCGCGAGGCGGGCGAGGGGGAGAGGGAGCCGGTCTCCCGAACCGACGGCCGTCCGAGGCCCGTTGTGGTCCAGGCGTACTTCGCGCACCACCAGGGAATGTCGGTGGTGGCGCTGTCGAACGCGGTGCTCCACGATCCGATGGTGGGGCGCTTCCACAGCGAAGCGCGCGTCCAGGCGACCGAGCTCCTCTTACAGGAGCGGGTCCCGCGCTTCGTCCCCGTGACGCGCCCGCGTCCGGTCGAGATGACGCATCTCGCGGTTCCGGTGCTCCCCATGTTGCCGCGTCGCTTCCGCACGCCGCACACCCGGTATCCGCACACGGCCTTCCTCTCCAACGGCCGCTATGTCTCCACGGTGAGCAACTCGGGCGGCGGGGGCAGCTCCTGCCGGGGCATCACGGTCACGCGCCGCCGCGAGGATTCCACGCTGGATCCGGCCAGCCAGTGCCTCTACCTGCGCGACGTGCGGAGCGGGGCGGTGTGGTCGGCCGCGTATCAGCCGATCCGCCGCGAGCCGGATGAATACCGGACCACGTTCCTCCCCGACCGGGTCGTCATCGAGCAGCGCCTGGAGGCGATCCAGTCCAAGCTGGAGATCGCGGTCTCGGCCGAGGACGACGTCGAGGTCCGGCGGCTCTCCCTGACGAACCGAGGCCCCTACCTGCGCGAGATCGAGGTCACGAGCTACGCCGAGGTGGTGCTGGCGTCGCAGACCGACGACCTGGCGCACCCTGTGTTCGGGAAGCTCTTCCTGGAAACGGAGTGCCGGCCCGAGACGGCGTCGCTCCTCTGCTCCCGGCGTCCCCGCTCGTCGGACGAGCCGCGCGCGTGGGCGGTCCACGTCCTCAGCATGGAAGGCCGGATGCAGAGCGCGGTGGAATGGGAGACCGACCGCGTGCGCTTCCTGGGGCGGGGCCGCGGCACCGACGATCCGATCGCGCTGGACGGCCGGGCCCTGTCCGGGACCGTGGGCGCCACGCTCGATCCGATCCTAAGCCTTCGGCAGCGCATCCGGCTGGCGCCGGGCGCCTTCGCGCGTCTTTCCTTCGCGACGGGAATCGCCTCCGATCGCGATGCCGCCGTCGCGCTCTGCATGAAATACGCGGACCCGACCTCGGCCGCGCGCACGTTCGCCCTGGCGGCGACCCATCTCTCCATCTCGCTCCGCCACCTCGGCATCCGGGTCGAAGAGGCGCAGGTCTTCGAGCGGCTCGCCTCGCGCGTGTTCGGCGTCGACCGCTCGCTCGGGCCGGCCGCGGACATCCTGGCGCGGAACGTCCTCGGCCAGCCCGGGCTGTGGGGGCACGGCATCTCGGGGGACAACCCGATTCTCCTCGTCCGCGTGCTCGAGCCGGACGACATCGGGCTCGTGAGCCAGGTGCTCCGCGCGCAGGACTACTGGCGCCTGAAGGGGCTCATCGCCGACCTCGTGATCCTGAACGACCACCCGGTCAGCTACCGAAACGAGATCCACGAGCAGCTGAACGGGCTGCTCGACAGCGGACCCTGGGCCGCCTGGAAGGACAGGCCGGGCGGGGCGTTCCTTCTCACCGGCGACGGGATGGGGGAGGCCGACCGGACCCTGCTCGCCGCCGTCGCGCGGGCGGTCCTTCGCGGCGATGCCGGAAGCCTCGAGGATCAGCTCAATCGGTCCTACCCCGATCCGGTCTGGCCCGCGGCGCTCGCCATCGGGGGCGAGGAGGCGGCCGCCGCGGTCGAGGAGGTCTCGGAGGACATCGAAGTCCCCGAGCTCCTGCTCTGGAACGGTCGCGGCGGCTTCACGCTCGACGGGCAGGAATACGCCGTCGTGCTGAACGGCGCCGACGAGACGCCGCTGCCCTGGGCGAACGTGCTCGCCAATCCGCGATTCGGGTCGGTCGTGACCGCGGCCGGGCTCTCCTACACCTGGTCGGAGAACAGCCGCGAGAACCGGCTCACGCCCTTCGCCAACGATCCCGCGACCGAAGCGACCGGCGAGGCGATCTACCTGCGCGACGACGAGAGCGGGGCGGCATGGGGGGCCACGCCCGGCCCGATGCGGCGCCGCGACGACGCGGGCCGATGGCTGGTGCGCCACGGCGTCGGCGTGACCCGCTACGTCCATCGCGAGCGCGGCATCCGCCATGAGCTGGCGGTGTTCGTCCACCGCTCCGAGCCGGTCCGGTTCGCGCTGCTCACGCTGGCCAACCAGACCAAGCGCGCCCGGCGCGTGAGCGTGTTCGGCTATCAGGAGTGGCGCCTCGGTCCGCCGCGCGAAGGGGAGCAGGTGCACGTCCGCACCGAGTTCGATGCGGCCACCGCCACGGTGCTGGCCGAGAATCCCTACAACCAGAACTTCCGCGGGCGCGT
>DATJEJ010000258.1:0-11751 GCA_035496795.1 Candidatus Omnitrophota bacterium | reverse complement strand
TTCCGGCGCCTGTTGATCGAGAAGCTCAATACGATCCGCGGCGTGCGCCAGACGCGGACCGTGATGGTGCTGTCCACGTGGAAGGAGCAGCACCGGATCAAAGTGGATTGATGCGGCCCGCGGCCGATCGATTGTGCGAAGCGAAACGATTCTCCGTCCGAACACCCGAAAGGAGCACGCCATGACCCCGACCGCCACCGGCACCTCGGTCCGCGTCACGCCGGATCAGGTCCATGCCACGCTGGCCAAGCACATGCTGGCCGACGGCTTCGATTTCGTCCTCGACCTCGACAAGAGCCAGGGGGTCTGGCTGCACGACTCTCGCGGCAACAAGACCCTGATGGACTTCTTCTCGTTCTTCGCCTCGAACCCGGTCGGGATGAACCACCCCGGCATCAAGAACCCGGAGTTCCAGGCGCGCCTGGTGAAGGCCGCCCTCCACAACGTCACCAACAGCGACGTCTACACCACGGAGATGGCGGAGTTCGTGGAGACGTTCGCGCGCCATGCCATGAAGGACGCCTTCGTGCACTCCTTCTTCGTGGCTGGCGGCACGCTGGGGATCGAGAACGCGCTCAAGGCCGCCTTCGACTGGAAGGTGCGCCAGAACTTCGCGCGCGGCTGGCGCGAGGAGCGGGGCGCCAAGGTGCTCCACTTCGAGCAGGCCTTCCATGGCCGCTCCGGCTACACGCTGTCCCTGACCAACACCACCGATCCCCGAAAGACCGCCTACTTCCCGAAGTTCGACTGGCCGCGCGTCGCCAACCCCAAGGCCGAGTTCCCGCTCACCGAGGACCGGCTGATGGACGTGAAGGCGCGCGAGGCGCTCGCGGCGGCCCAGATGGATCGCGCGTTCGAGCGCTACGGCGACGACATCGCCGCGATCATCATCGAGCCGATCCAGGGTGAGGGCGGCGACAACCACTTCCGCGCCGAGTTCTTCAAGGAGCTGCGCCGCTTCGCCGACGAGAAGGGCGCCATGCTCATCTTCGACGAGGTGCAGGCGGGCTTCGGACTCACCGGCAAGTTCTGGGCGTACGAGCACTACGGCGTGGCGCCGGACATGGTCTGCTTCGGCAAGAAGGCCCAGATCTGCGGCTTCATCGCCAACAAGCGGATCGACGAGGTGAAGGACAACGTCTTCCACGTCTCCAGCCGCATCAACTCGACGTGGGGCGGCACGCTGGTGGACATGGTCCGGAGCCAGCGCTACCTGGAGATCATGGCCGAGGACCGGCTCCTGGACAATGCGGCCGCGCGCGGCGCCGAGCTGCTGGCCGGCCTCGAGGGCTTCGCCAAGGAGTTCCCCGAGCACGTCATGAACGCGCGCGGCAAGGGCCTCATGTGCGCGTTCGACCTCCGCGACGGCGGGCTTCGCGACGCGGTGATCGCGAACGCCTACGCCGAGGGCGTGGTGGTCCTGGGCTGCGGCCCGACCTCGATCCGGTTCCGTCCGCCGCTCGTGATCTCGAAGGAAGAGATCGCGCAGGGGCTGGAGAAGTTCCGGTCGAGCATCAAGAAGGCGATCGGGCGGTAACCAGGCAGGGCAGGTAGCGGCGCGCCGGCGACGCAAGACGCCGGCAGCCGTGAATCAGGGGGGCGTCGCGCAAGCGGCGCTCCCCTTTCGTTTCCTGCTATAATTCCCGCAGGCAGCACGGAAGCTCCGCCGAAAACGCTCCGCCGGGCTACGGGACCGAGACACCCATGCGCCGCAACTTCGAACGGTTCGCTCGCTTTGCTTTCGCGCTCCTCCTTGGGGCAGGGCCCGGAGTCGCCTCCGCGCGCACCGCCCACGAGACGATCGCCTACGTCCCCGCCGCCATCTGGGGCGACTACCTCGTGCCGGCCACCGCGGGGCTCACGCTGACGCCGCACGCCATCTACTGGTTCGAGGGAGATGACTCCTCGATGGGGCGCGTCCTGGGCGACCTCGAGCGCTACCAGGCCGATGACGCCAAGGCGGCGCCGCGGGAGCCGATGGTCGCCTTCGTCGGCCGCTACGCGGCCTATCCCTCGAACACGCTCGCGCCCGGCGTGGCCGTCATGGACACGACCGGCGCCTTGATCGCCGACTTCCCGCGCGGCCGGAGCTACGCGTGGAGCCCCGACGGCACGCGCCTGGTCGTCCTCTTCCCGAAAGAGCCGCTGCCGCGCGGCCGCGCGGCTCGGGCCGCGAGCGCCGCCGGCCGCGTGAAGGCCGCGACCCGCTACCGGCCGGGGATTTCGGTGTGGGATCGTCGCGACGGTTCGGTGCGCTCCTTCGCGCGCTGGCCCTCGCGCGCGGCGTGGGCCGGAAACGACTCGCTCCTGCTCCAGTTCCAAGACAGCGTCCTGGTGCTCGACGCCAGCACGGGGAAGACCGATCGCACGGGCCACAACGGAACGATCGTCTCGAGCGATTCGCGCTACGCGCTATGGCCCGGGGAGGACGGGGAGGACACGCGGGTATTCGAGGAAGTGAGCGGCCAGCGGATCACCGACGCGGTGTTCGGCCCCTTCCAGCGGTCGGGAAAAGGGCAGATCCGGTCGGCGTTCTGGGTCCGCGGCCGCGGCGCCGGCCACCTGATGGTCGTCTGCGGCTGCGACGGAATCCAGTTTCCGGAGCCGTCCTGCCGGACGCGCGTGATCGACGTGGAGACCCTCCACTCCGTCGCCTCGTTCCGGGGCGAAGCGCTCGGCCCCACCGCCGACGAGCGCGGGGTCGTGGTGTTCCGGCGCGACCTGGGGAGGCTGGAGTATCACGATCTGAGACCGCTGCGTGACGACCAGGAACGCCGCGAGCCGCCGTCGGATGACAGCGGCTCGGATTCCGGCGAGTTCTACTAGAGCGCTCGCGGCGCCGCCGGCTACTCGATCAGCACCAGCCGGCCCGAAGCACTCCCCTCCGCCGTCGACAGCCGATAGAAGTACACGCCGGACGCGATGCGGCGTCCGTTCTGGTCCTTGCCGTCGATCCGGATCTCCTGGTAGCCCGGACCGAAAACGGCTCCCTGGGTCACGTCGCGCACCAGTCTTCCCTTGAGATCGAAGATCCGGAGGTCCACCGCGCCGCCGCGCTCCATCCGGAAGGAGAGCGTCGTCGACGGATTGAACGGGTTCGGCGCGATCGAGGCCGCCAGGGTGGACGTGCTCGCGGCCACGTCGAGCGTGAGGGACGCCGAGAACGGCGCGCCGGAGATGAGGCGCCCCGCGATCTGAACCGGGACCGGCTTGCGGCCGGAGATCTTCGAGAGCAGCTGGATCAGGTCGTCCTTCCGGAAGCAGACGGCCAGCTCCATCACGCCGTTCTTGTCCGAATCTTGAAGGACCCCCGTCTTCCCCGCGGTCGAGGCGATCTCCGTTACCGTGCCCGTCCCGGTCGAGCGCATCACGACGCTGGCGAGATCGACGTCGGCGGCCTGGAACGCGCCGTTCATCGGCTCGAGCTGCGCGCACCACGAGGGCTTTCCGGAGCGGAGCCGGAGGGTCTTGTTGCCCCCCGTCGTGAAGGCGCGCGCGGGGAGCGAGGTCCCGATGTGCACGGCCGCGGAATCGGTCGCCGAGAGCGGCGAGGCGGTGGACGTCTCGGTCACCGTGAGGTGGGCCATTGCGTCCAGCGGCGCCGCGTAGGTGTGCCACGGCGTCGGACCCGCGGCGGTCGCTCCGTCGCCGAAGGACCACAGATACTGAAGGGCGTCGCCGTCGGGATCGGAGGAAGCCGTGGCGTCGAAGAGCACCGGCACGCCGACGAAGCCCGAGTACGGGCCGCCCGCCTCGGCGGTCGGCGCATGGTTCTGGCCGCGCACCGTGATGAGCGTCGTGGCCGTGCCGGTACGGGCGTTCGCCGCCGTGAACACCACCGGGTAGGGAACGTCGCGCACGTCCTGGAGCTGCGGCGACCAGGCGAACGTGCCGGACGTGTGCGCCGCGTTCTTGGAGAAGGTGGCGGCCCCCGCGGGGAGCGCCGTGAGATCGGCATCCAGGGAGGCGATCGGGTCTCCGTCCGGGTCGCTGACGCTCACCGTGAACGTGACGAACTGGTTCGGCTGCGCCGTGATCGCGGCCGGGCAGACGATCTGCGGCGGCCCGTTCACGTCGTTCACGGCGATGTCGGTGCGCGCGAACGCGGTCAGCGCGTTCGACGCGAGAAAGATCGCGGTATAGGGACTGCCCGCGGCCCGCGTGTAGTCCGGAGTCCACGAGAACGTGCCGGAGGTGTTTCCCGCGTTCACCGCGAACGTCGCTCCCGGCGGGAGCAGGCCCGCGGTGAAGGAGGCGATCGGCTGGCCGTCGGGATCCGACGCGGTCACCGCGAACACCAGGCTCGCGCCCTCGTCGACGGCCACCGAAGCGGGCGCGGCGACCACGGGCGCGCGGTCCACGTTCCGGATCGTGATCGCGGTCACGGCGGTTCCCGTTCCGCAGACCGGCTCGCTCACCGGGCCGGGACGGCACGCGCTCTGCGCGGAGATCGTGATGGAGTACGCCCCGGCGGCGTCGAAACCAGGCGTCCAGGCGAAGGTCGCGGACGTGTTCCCCGTGTTCTTCGTGAACGTCGCCCCCAGGGGAAGCGGCGTCGCCTCGAGCGACTCGATCGGCTCGGCATCGGGGTCCGAGGCGGTCGCCTGGAAGGTGAGGAGCGCGCCCTCGTCTCCGGAGGCGGCGGCGGGAGCCGTCACGACCGGCGGCCGGTCGACGTTCACCACCGTGATGTGGGTCTGCGCGGTGCCGACGCCGCACACGATCCCGCTGATCGGGTCGGCACGGCAGGCGCTCTTCGCCGCGATCGTCACCAAGTAGTTCCCGGCCTGCGCGAAATTCGGGGTCCAGTCGAAGGTGCCCGACGTCCTGGTCGCGTTCGCGGTGAACGTCGCCCCGGAGGGCAGCGGCGCCGCCCGCAGCGAATCGATCGGATCTCCGTCGGGGTCGGTCACGCTGACGTTGAAGGTGAGGCGCGCGTTTTCATCCACGCTCGGGTTCGGCGGCGCGCCCACGAGGGGAACGCGATCCGTATTGGCGACGGTGATCATGGTGGTCGCGGTCGCGGTCGGACACGCGACCCCGCCGCCGGCCACGACGCGGCACGCGGTCTTCGCCGTGAACGCCACGAGGTACGTGCCCGATTGGGTGTAGTCGGGAGTCCAGTTGAACGTTCCCGAGGTGTGCGCCGCATTCACGGTGAACACGGCTCCCATCGGCAGGGGATCGATGGCCAGCGACAGGATCGCCTCGCCGTCCGGGTCCGTTGCGGTCACCGTGAAGGAGAGGAGCGAGGCCTCTCCGATGAGCTTGGACGCCGGCGCCACGACCACGGGCGGCTGGTCCACGTCGGCGATCGTCAGCGTCGTGACGGCGGTGCCCACGAGACAGACCACCGGCTCGCTCACGCCGCCCGCGCGGCACGAGCTCTTGGCCGAGAGCGTCACCGGATAGACGCCCGATTGGGCGAGACTGGGGATCCACACGAACGTGGCCGCCGTATGCGAGGCGTTGGACGAGAAGGCGGCCCCGGCCGGGAGAGGAGCCGCCGTGAACGAAGTGATCGCGTCGCCGTCGGGGTCGGACGCCGTCGCCGTGAACGAGAGGAGCTGGGCCTCCGTGCCCGAGACGCCGGCCGGCGACGTCACCGTCGGAGGCGCGTCGGGAAGCGGCGGCACCACGGTGATCGCGAACGTGCGCGTGGCGGTGAGCCCGTTCGACGCGGCCGTGACGCTCCCCGTGTAGCTGCCCGTCGTTCCCGTGCCGGGCGCGAGCGTGATGGTCGTGCTGACGCTCCCGGCCCCGCTGGTCGGCGATTGCAGGATTGCGAACGACGGAAGCGAGGCCGTCAGGGTGATGACCTCGCCGTCGGGATCGCTGGCCAGCACGGCGCGCGTGTCCACCTCCAGCTCGGGCACGGTCGCGTCCGCGATCGCGTTCAGGGCGGGAGGGCGGTCCACGTTGGCGATCGTGAGGTTCGTGATCGCCACGCCCGTCGGGCAGATCGTGCCGCTGATGGGCGCCGGGCGGCACGCGGTCTGGGCCGAGAGGGTCACGGTGTAGGCCCCCGCCTGCGCGAACGTGGGCGTCCACTGGAACGTGCCCGAGGTGCGCGCCGGATTCGCCGTGAACGTGGCGCCCGTCGGAAGCGGAGTGGCCGTCAGCGCCACGATCGCGTCGCCGTCCGGATCGGACGCATTCGCGGTGAAGGAGAGGAGCGCGTTCTCGGCTCCGGACACGGCGGCGGGGCTGGTCACCACGGGCGGCAGGTCGCCGCTCGCGGCCGCGATCTCGAAGTGCGTCGTCGCCGAGCCGGTGAGCGCGTTCGAGGCGGAGAACACGATGTTCGTGCTTCCGTCCTGCCCCACGCTCGGAGTCCAGTCCAGTACCCCGCTCGTATGGGCGAACCCTCCGCCCGAGAAGGTGGCGCCCGACGGGATCGGCGCCGCGGTCAGGCTTCCGATCGCATCGCCGTCAGGGTCCGAGGCCGTTACGGCCACCGACAGTGGGACGCCGACCGTACCCGCGACGGTCGGGGGAGCCGTGACGACGGGAGCGCGGTCGACGTTGGCCACCGTGAGCCCGGTGGTCTTCGTCACGGAGGTGATCCCGTCGCTCACCCGCCAGGTGATCGTGTGCGACCCCTGGTCGTTGAACCCCAGCGTGCCGCTCAGAGTGCCGGTCACGGGGGCGAGGCCGGGCGTCGTGGCGAGCGTCAGGGAAGAGGGTTGTCCGGTCGCCGAGAGCGTGAGGATCTGCCCGGCGTCCGGATCGTTCCCGACCGCCGTGATCGAGACCGCCTGCCCCTCGGTGCCGTTCGCCGTGAGCGGAGCGGTGAGGATCGGCGGATTGCCGGGCTCGATGACCGAGCCGATGCCGTCCGCATCGTGGAAGTCGGACCCCAGCTTGTACGTGTTGTCGAAGTCCATTCCCCCGCACGATGTGCCGAACGAGGTCGGATTGAGGTCCAGGCTGTTCGTGGGGACGAACGCCAGGGACGGAGTCCCGGAAGTGCCGGTCACCGTGACGGTGAACATCCGCAGGTTCGCGCCGCCGTTGTTCTCGGGCGAGCCGCTCGCCTGGCACGTGCTCATCTGCGTGCTGTTGTTCGTCAGGAAGCCGACGCCCGCTGCGGCGCAGGGGATCGTGAACGTGGTTTTCCGATTCACGAAGCTCGTGAACGTGGCGGTCCCGCCGACCACGTTCAGGTGGATCGCATAGGAGTTCCAGATCTGGAGCGCGGAAGCCGGGTCGCCCGAATCGCAGCTTGCGACGGAGCCGTCCTTGTTGTGACTCGTGTTGACCCACGCATCCACCGTGGTGGGCGTCCCGTTGGCGGCCAGGTGATCGGCGGCCGTGTTCACCCCGTCGCCGTTGCTGTCCAGCCAGAGGTATTGCGCGCGGGAGGGGGCGCCGACGAGGAGCAGCGCCGCAGCCGTGATCGCGAGCCCGAGAATCCGTGCGGCGGAATTCATGATGTCGGTTCCCCCCTTGAGTATTCGGCGCGGACGGCCCCGAAGGCGGCGTGGCGCCTGGACGCGGATCGTGTGGGACCGAGGGTGCTCGAGAAAGAGAACGCGGAAGCGGGGCAGGAACGCACGACTCCCCCTCGGTGGGTGGTGCGCGGCAGTGGGGGAGGGGCCACCGCGAACGAAGCGGTCAGCTTTGTGATTATGGTAACAAATACGGAGATAAGTTGCAATCCCAAAATGACTTCACACCGCTCGAAACTACGTGTTTCTCCGTAACGAGATCCGTGCGGCGACGAACGAGGCCACGACCATCACCGACCCCGCGATCCAGAGCGGCGCTCCGGGGCTGATGACGTCGAATACGAGTCCGCCCAGGAAAGGCCCGGTCGCGCGGCCCAGGCTTCCCAGCGACTGATACACGCCGAGGATTCCGCCCTGCTCGTCCGCCGGCGTGGCGAGCGACACGAGCGAGGAGAGGGAAGGCGTGGTGAGGCCCGATCCGATCGCGATGACGCCCATGACGGCGAAGAAGGTGGCCAGCACGCTGGCGACGACGTGGGTCGGGTCGTGGACCGTGAGCGGGGGGACGATCCCCGCGATGATGAACGCCGCGCCCATCAGCAAGAGGCCCGCGCGCACCAGGGCCCGCTCGCCGAAGCGCTTGGCCAGCGCGCCGACGATCCCCGCCTGCATGATCGCGGCCACGACGCCGACGTAGGCGAACAGATAGCCGATCTGGTGCGGCCCCCAGGCGAAGAAACGCTCGCAGAAGAGGGCGAGGATCGCCTCCATTCCCGAGAAGCAGAGCGTGGTCACGAAGAAGAGGACGAGCACGAGCCCGACCACCGGACGTCCCAGCGCCTCGCGGAAGGTCGCCGCGTTCTCGCGCCGGCGAGCGGCGGCCGCGCGCTCCTCCGGAGGCAGCGATTCGCGGAGCCGGAACAGCGCGAACAGGAACGCGATCGTCGCGATCCCCGCCGCGGCGTACGCCGGAACCGAGAATCCCCACTTGCTCAGCACGCCGCCCATGGCCGGCCCGAAGATGAACCCCATGCCGAAGGCGGCCCCGATCATCCCCATCCCTTTCGTGCGGTTCTCGGCGGTCGTGGTATCGGCGATGTAGGCCTGCGCGGTGGACAGGGTCGCGCCCGCGATCCCCGCGAAGATGCGCGAGACGAACAGGACGGGCAGGGAGGTCGCGACGGCGAAGACCAGGTAGGAGACGCCGGTCAGGATGAGCGAGCCGAGGAGCACGGGCCGGCGTCCGATCCGGTCGGAGAGCCGGCCCCAGATCGGGGCGAAGAGGAACTGCGCCAGCGAGAAGGAGGTGGTGAGGAGCCCGACCGTGAGCCCGCTCGCCCCGAAGTGCTCCGCGTAATAGGGAAGGAGCGGGATGATGATCCCGAACCCGAGGAGATGGATGAAGACGGTGAAGAAGAGGACGACGCGCGAGCCGGAGCCGGGTGTTCGTGGGGGACTGGTCGAAGGCACCGACGGATTCTAGGGAGCGCGGCCCGGCGGGTCAATCGAGCGGGGAGGCCGGCCGATCGAGCACCGCCCGTTGGAGTTGCGGGGTCCCCGCCAACTGACTGACTCAGTCAGTCAAGTTGACTGACCCGGTCAGTCAGCGTGTTGCATACTCGCGGCGTGAATTCCCGGGCTAGAGCCGCCATCCCGATCCTGGTCCTCCTCGTGGCCGCCCTCGCCGCCGGCGGGGCGGCCCCCGCGACCGGCCGCGCCGAGGAAGCGCTGGTCCTCTCCGGCGGCGGAGCGCGAGGCTTGGCGCACGTGGGGGTCGTCCTCGGCCTCCAGCAGCGTGGGCGCGACCCCGGCCTCGTCGTCGGCACGAGCATGGGCTCCATCGTCGGAGCCCTCTATGCGGCCGGATACGACGCCCCCGCGATCCGAGCGATCATCCAGGACGAGGACTGGCGCGCGATCTTCACCCCCTTTCCCTTCGAGGTCGGTTCGGCTCGCGGCCTCCGGTATCCCGTCCTGCGGCTGGACACCTCCACGGGCGCGGCCTTCGGCGCGAGCGCCGCGATTCCCGACTGGCGTATCAACCGCAGGCTCGTCCAGCTCCTCTTCGAACCCGGGGCCAGGGCCCGAGGCGACTTCGATCGGCTGCCCCGGCGATTCCGATCGATGACCGCGGATGCGGAAAACGGCGATCTGATCCCGCTCGGCTCGGGCGATCTCGCGCTCGCCGTGCGCGCGAGCATGGCGGCGGCCGGATTCTTCTCGCCCGTCCGCTGGCGCCTGCCTGATGGAACGAGCCGCCTCCTCACGGACGGAGGGATCGCCGACTATCTCCCCGTCGCCGAGGCGCGTCGGCTGGGCGGCGGCCCGGTCGTCGCCTCGGACGTGCTCGTCCCGCCTCTTCGTCTGCAGAGCACCGACGCGATCGCCGTCGCCCGGCGCAGCACCGAGCTCCTCACGGTGCACGCGCGCCGGGAGCCGGTCGCGCCGGACATCCTGATCGTGCCCGACATCGCTCCCGGCCTCGCGGAGTTCAGCTACCCGGTCGATCCCTCGGCCGTGATCAGCGCCGGTCTCCGAACGACGCTGGATGCGATTCCCGAATCGACCGCGGCGGCGCCGGACCGGCTCCCGGCGCAGCCGGGCTCGCCGCAGCCGGGCTCGCCGCAGCCGGGCCGGCGACCGCCGCAGCCGGAGCCCACCTCGCTCTCCGCCCTCGTGGTCGAGACGCCCGGGCCCGCCGAACATCCCGACGCCAGGCTCGATGCCTTCCTGCGGCGCGCCTACCGCGGCGCCGCGCCGAGCCGCTTCCACCCCGATCGCGTTCTCGAGATCACCGACCGCCTCTACACCACCGGCCTCTTCGACGGCGTCTGGCCTTCGGTCGAGGCAGGGGACGCGCCGGACGCGAACGCGCCGCGCCTCACGATCCGGTCGGACCCGCGGCCCCTGGTCTCGATCTCGGGCGCTCCGGGATACGACAACGATCGCGGCGGGCGGCTCTGGGCGTCGATCCGCCGCCTCGACGCCGCCGGCAGCCTTCCCTACGAAGTCTCTCTCGAGGGTTCGGCCGACGGTGTGGAGCGGTGGGGATCGACCTCGGTTCGCTTCACGTCGCTCCTGCTCGGAGCCTCCGCGTGGACCCTCGGCGGGCATTTCGGCGAGACGGAGGTCCGGTTCTCGGCCGCACAGGCTCGCCGGGATCTCGCGGTCCAGCGGGCCGGAGCCTGGGCCGGGTTCGAGTCGCGCACGCTCGACCCCGACCGGCACGCCGCGCTCGCCATCCATCTCGAAGACGTTCAGTCCGATTTCGGTCCCGACGGCACCTCCTTCGGTCCCTCGCTCCGGCTTCAGGCGATCCCGCCGCTGGTCGAGGTCGTGGGGACGGCGACCTCAATCGAGGGGGAGATCCGCTTCGGCGACGTCGCCTACCGACGGGCTCGCGCGAAGGCGTCGCTCGCGCGCAGGATCGGCCCCGTCTCCGCGGCCGTCGTCCTGGACGCCGCCGTGGTCGGGGGCGAGGCGCCCCTGGACGCGGCGCCCGGCATGGGGGGCGAAGGACTCGTCCCCGCGCTGCGCGAGGGGGAACGCCGCGGCCGGGCGCGCACCGTCGCCGGCGCCGATATCGCGGCCGCGGCCCCGTTCGCCATGTTCCGCCTGCGCGCGCGAGGCGGCGTCGTCGCGGATGAGATCCGGCCCGACGGGCCCAGTCTCTACTCGCGGGACAAGCTCTGGATGGCGGGCGCTCGGCTCTCCGCCCTCTGGTGGACGGTATTCGGACGGGTGGAGATCGGCGGGGACGCGAACACCCTTGGCGATCGTCGGATTGTCATCAGCCTCGGCTCCGAGTTCTGATGCCGCGCCGCCGAGACGAGCAGGGCTTGTCGAGCCATCGCGACGCTCCAGGCTCCCCGAGCCCCGAGCCGCTCCAGCGCCCCTTCTACGCGCGCTCGGCCCTCACCGTCGCGCGCGAGCTGCTCGGCTGCGTCCTGGCGCGCCGGCTTCCCGACGGCGCCATCCTTCGCGGGCGCATCGTCGAGACCGAGGCGTACGTCGGCGAGGAGGACAAGGCCTGCCATGCGCGCGCGGGGCGCACCGCCCGCACCGATCCGCTCTACGGACCGCCGGGTCTCGCCTATGTCTACATCACCTACGGGATGCACTACATGCTGAACGCCGTCGCGGAGCCGGAGGGAAGGCCGGCCGCGGTCCTGATCCGCGCCGCCGAGCCGATCGAGGGGATCGAGTGGATGGTGAGCGCCCGCGGCTCCGCGGCCAGGACGCTCACCGCCCGCGCCGCCGCCGCGCGCCACATCGCGGCGGGCCCCGCCCGCCTGACCCA
>DATJEJ010000257.1:0-2612 GCA_035496795.1 Candidatus Omnitrophota bacterium | reverse complement strand
CATGACGCGCGACCAGGTGAAGGAGGTCGCGCGCGAGATCCGCTCCGGCGAGATCGCCCGCGACAAGGCGAAGCGCGAGATGATCGAGGCCAACGTGCGCCTCGTGATCTCCATCGCCAAGCGCTACACCAACCGCGGCCTCGAATTCCTGGACCTCATCCAGGAGGGGAACAGCGGCCTGATGCGCGCCGTGGACAAGTTCGACTACCGGAAGGGATACAAGTTCTCCACCTACGCGACGTGGTGGATTCGGCAGGCGATCACGCGCGCCATCGCCGACCAGGCGCGGACGATCCGCGTCCCGGTGCACATGATCGAGGCGATCAACAAGGTCGTGCGCACGTCGCGCCGGCTGGTGCAGGAGCTGGGCCGCGAGCCGACCCCCGAGGAAGTGGCGGCGAAGCTCGCGCTGCCCGTGGACAAGTTCAAGAGCGTGCTCAAGGCGGCGCAGGAGCCGATCTCGCTCGACCGTCCGATCGGCGAGGACGACGATTCCAGCCTGGGCGACTTCATCGAGGACACGAGCGTGGTCTCGCCCGCGCAGGCGGCCGCCTTCTCCATGCTGAAGGATGAGGTGAACGAGGTGCTGGAAACGCTCTCCAAGCGCGAGGCCAAGGTCATCCGCCTCCGCTTCGGCCTGACCGAGGACGGCTGCCCGCGGACCCTGGAAGAAGTGGGCGCCACGTTCAACGTCACGCGCGAGCGCATCCGCCAGATCGAGGCAAAAGCGCTTCGCAAGCTGCGCCATCCGACGCGCAGCCGCCGGCTCAAGGGCTACGTGGAGATGATGTGAGGGGAAGCGCCGCGCGGGCAGGCAGCGGCGCGGCCGCTTCCTTGACCCTCCCGTCGCGCCTCTGGTACCCTCCGGCGCTCGGGTTCCAAGCCGGATCGAAGCGCAACCGGGCCCATAGCTCAGTTGGTGAGAGCGCCCGGCTCATAACCGGTCGGACCTTGGTTCGAGTCCAAGTGGGCCCACTTGCCCTTTTCCCGTCCATGATTCCTCGCGATGCATCGCGCGGGCCCGCGGCCTCGGTCCTCGTCGGGGCGGTTAGCTCAGTTGGGAGAGCGCTGGTATCACAAGCCAGAGGTCGCAGGTTCAATCCCTGCACCGCCCACCATTTTGAACCGAGGGAATCCAGGGTCGCCGACGCGGCCCGGCTTGGGGCCGGACTCGAACCGGCCGGACCTTCGCGGGGGCACGGCGCTCATCGCCGGCCCCCGTCGCCGACCACGGGGAGCGCGCTCGTGCGCGCTCCCCGTTTTCTTTTCCCCAGAACCTCGCGAAAGGAACGCCGTGCTCCCTGAGCTGGAAGCGCTTCTCGAGCTGCAGCGCCGCGACACTCTTCTCCTCGACGCGAAACGCCGCAAGGAGGCGATCCCGGCGCGGCGCGAGTCGCTGCGAGGCGCCCTGGCCGCGGCCAAGGCCGACCTGGAACGCGCCAAGAAGGAGCTGGACGCCGGGCGCGGCGGCCGCCGCTCCCTGGAGAAGGAAGTGGAGGCGTTCCAGGCCGACGTGGCCAAGCTGGAGCGGCAGCTCCTGGACGTGAAGACGAACCAGGAGTACACGGCGATGCGGCACCAGATCGAGGGAGTCAAGCAGAAGCGCTCCGACGTCGAGACCAAGATCCTCGAGAGCTACGACGCCGAGGAGAAGCTGGTCGTCGCGATGAAGAGCGCGGAGAAGCGGGTCGCGGAGGAGGAAGGGCGCCTGAAGCGGGAAGAGGCCTCGATGGACCAGGAGGCCGCGGCGCTGGAGGAGACCCTGGCGGCCCTGATGCAGGACCGGGATTCCGTGCGTCCGCGCGTGCCCGCACCGGTGCTCTCGCGGTACGATCGTCTGGCGGGGGCGCGGGACGGGGTGGCGGTGGCCGAGGTGAAAAAGGGCGCCTGCGGGGCGTGCTTCCGGGCCCTGACCCCGCACGCGATGCAGCAAGTGCGCCTGGGCGACGCGATCATGATCTGCGAGGCCTGTGGCCGCATCTTAGTCTACAACGAGGGCAGCTCCTCCTAGTCCCGGCGGAGCGGCCCGTCTCCGGCGGGCGGCCCGCCCCGGCGAGCGTCGGGCCCGCCTCCCCACATCCAGCGAGGATCACCGTCATCGGATCGCTTCGCCATCTGCTTCCGTACCTGCGCCGGCACAAGATCGCGATCTTCTTCGGCACGCTCTCGATCGGCCTGACCACGGTCTTCCAGGTGTGGTCGCCCTGGCTGGTGCGCCAGGCCGTGGACCATCTCCAGGCCGGCGTCACGCGCTCGGCACTCCTGCGCGACTCCGGGCTGATCCTGCTGGCGGTCGCGCTGCAAGGCGTCTTCCTGTTCACCATGCGCATGTCGCTCATCCGGGCGTCGCGGCGCATGGAGTACGAGCTGCGGAACGACCTCTTCGACCACTTCACGCGCCTCCCGGCCGAGACCTACCGCACGCGCAAGGTGGGCGACCTGCTCTCGCGCGCGACCAACGACCTGGACGCGGTCCGGAACTTCCTGGGACCCGGCATCATGTACTTCGGGAACACCATCGCGACGTTCGTTCTCGCGGTGACGCTGATGTGCCGGATCGACCTCCGGCTCACGCTGCTCTCCCTGATTCCGCTGCCCATCCTCTCGTTCAC
>DATJEJ010000256.1:0-3662 GCA_035496795.1 Candidatus Omnitrophota bacterium | reverse complement strand
GCGGGGGAGCTTCGGCAACCCCTGGCTCTTCCAGCGCGCGCAGCGGCTCCTGGACGGCGCCGATCCGGGGCCCGAGCCGGACGCGCGGGAGCGGATCGAGACCGCGATCGAGCACCTCCACGCCGTGGCCGCCCGGAAAGGGCCCTACGCCGCGACCCTCATGCGCAAGCACGTGGCCTGGTACGTGCGCGGCCTCTACGACAACTCGACCCTGTGCCGCGAGGCGAACCACGCCACGACGCCGGAGGAGACCGAGGCGCTCCTGCGCGCGTATCTGGAGAAGCTGGAGACCGATCCCCGGGCTCACGACCGCGGGCCGAACGGCGCCGGCCTGGCGGAGGCGGACGAGCGCAATGGATCCCTCTCGGCTACGTAGCCTCCTCGCGAGCGTTCGCAGCGGCCGCCTGAGCCCTCGCGAAGCCTTCGACGCGCTCGCCTCGCTCCCGTTCGAGAACACCGCCTCGGCCACGGTCGACCACCACCGCGGCATCCGCCAGCACCTGCCCGAAGTCGTCTTCGCCCAGGGGAAGAGCATTCCCCAGTGCATCGAGATCGCCCGCGCCATCACGGCGAGGAGCGGCCGCTGTCTCGCCACCCGCGTGAGCGCGGAGCAGGCCGAGGCGCTGGTCTCCGAGTTCGGTGACAAGGCGGAGTGGAACCAGCTGGCGCGCACGCTTGTCGTGCGGCGAAGCCGCACCCGCAAAGGGTCCTCTTCGAACAAGCGACCGCGAAGCCACGCCGGCGGATTCGTGCTCGTCGTGAGCGCGGGCACGTCCGATCTCCCCGTGGCCGAAGAGGCCGCGGTCACCTTGGAGTTCATGAGCGTTCCCGTTCGCCGGGTGTACGATGCCGGCGTGGCCGGAATCCACCGCGTTCTCGCGCATCTCGATTCGCTCCGCTCCGCCTCGGCGGTCGTCGTCGTGGCCGGGATGGAAGGCGCGCTCGCGAGCGTCGTGGGCGGCCTGACACCGCGCCCGGTGGTGGCCGTGCCCACCAGCGTCGGCTACGGCGCTTCGTTCGGCGGTCTGGCGGCGCTGCTTGCGATGCTCAATTCCTGCGCCGCGGGGGTCACCGTCGTGAACATCGACAACGGCTTCGGCGCGGGCTACGCGGCGGGGGTGATCGCGAGGCAGTCGCGCGTGGCCCGTGGAGCCGCGGGCGCGTCGCGCGGGGTGCAGGCGAAGGCGGCGAGGAAGACCGCCACGACGCCGACGCGCGCGGCACGGAAGAAACGATGAAGATCGTCTACTTCGACCTGGTCGGCGGCGCCTCGGGGGACATGATCCTGGGCTCTCTGGTGGCGGCCGGGGCCCCGCTCGAGGAGATCGAGCGGCGTCTGCGGGCCCTTCCGCTCGACGGTTTCTCGCTCGGAAGCGGGACCGCGCTGCGCCACGGCTTCGAGGCGTTCCAGCTCCAGGTCGAAGCGCGCGAGACCAAATCCCACCGGCACTTCACCGAGATCCGCCGGCTCCTCTCCGACGCCAAGCTCCCGGAGCGGGTCTACCGCCGCGCCCTGGGGACGTTCGAGCGGCTGGGGCGCGCCGAGGCCGAGGCGCACCAGGTGCCGCTGGAGAAGGTGCACTTCCACGAGGTCGGCGCGGTGGACGCGATCGTGGACGTCGTGGGAACGGCCTGGGCGCTCGAGCTCCTGGATATCGCGCGCTGCCATGCTTCGGTCGTCCCGCAGGGACGGGGGCTGGTGCGCGCGGCGCATGGCACCCTTCCCGTGCCCGCGCCCGCCACGCTCCGGCTCCTGGAAGGGCTGCCGGTGCGGATGCTCGAGATCGAAGGGGAGCTCACGACCCCCACCGGGGCGGCGCTCATCGCCTCGCTCTGCGACACGGTGGGCGAGCCCGTGGGCATCCGCCTCGAGAAGACCGGCGTCGCCACCGGCACGCGGGACGTCGCGGAGCGCCCCAACGTCGTGCGCGCGCTGGTCGGCGAGTCGCTGGACACGGTGGGCTCGGGTGGCGTGGACGTGATCGAGTGCACCATCGACGACATGAATCCCCAGCTCTACGGCCACCTCACCGAATCGCTCTTCGAGTCGGGCGCGGTCGAGGTCTATCTCACGCCCGTCCAGATGAAGAAGGGGCGCCCCGGCGTGCTCGTCACGGCGATGTGCGATCCGCGCCGCACGCAGGAGGTCGCCGAGCGGCTCTTCGGCGAGTCCACGACGCTGGGGCTTCGCGTGCGCCGCGAGGGGCGGATGGAGCTCCGCCGCTCGATCACGGAAGTCGCTACGCCCCTCGGCACGGTGCGCGTCAAGACCGCCGTGCTTCCCTCGGGCGAGGAGCGCCGCGTGCCGGAGTACGACGATCTCCGCCGGCTGGCGAAGGAGAGCGGGCGTCCGCTCGTCGAGGTCATGGAAGCCGTGCGCGCGTTCCTGGGCGAGGACGCCCGCGCCGGGACGTGATCCGGCTCGAGGGCGCGTCCTTCGCGGTCCGGGACGCGTCGGGCACTTCGAAGACGCTTCTTCACCCCACCGATTTCTCCTTGGAGCGCGGCGAGCGCCATCTCGTCCTCGGCGCGAACGGGTCGGGCAAGACCACGCTCCTTCGCCTGATGGCCGGGCTCACGGCGCCCGCCGCGGGGCGCATCCTCCTCGACGAGGAACCGCTCGCGGCGGGATCCACGCAGTGGCCCCGCGTCGCGGTGATCTTCGAAGAGCCCGATCCCCAGTTCCTCTCCGACACGGTTGCCGGCGAGATCGCCTTCGGCCTCGAGTCGATGGCGCTCGCGCCGGCCGAGACGCGCGCCCGCGTGGCCGAGGCGCTGGAGGAGCATGGCCTGGCGGCGCTGGCCGAGCGCGACCCCCGCACCCTGAGCGCGGGGGAGAAGACGCGCGCGCTGCTGGCCGCCGCGCTCGCGGCCCGGCCCTCGACGCTCCTCCTGGACCAGTGCTTCGCGCACCTCGATCCCAGGACCCGCCGCGCAGAAGAGGAATGGCTCGCCGGGATGGCGCGCGCCGGCGGCCTCGCCGTGCTCCGCGCGAGCCAGGATCTGGATCCCCCGCTGCCCGGGGAGCGGATTCACCTGCTCGAGGCCGGGCGGCTGCATGGACTCTCGGCCATGACGCCGGCGTCGGTGCTCGCCGCGCACCGGGCGCCGCTTCCGCTCGCGCTTCGCGCGTCGGCCGCGCTCTCCGTCGAGGGGCGCTGGAGCGGAGCCCTGGCGTCGACGTCGGAGGAGTTTCTCGCGACGCTCGGTCGCTCGCTCGGTCGCTCGGGGGATCCCGGTCCCGCTGCCTCCGGCGGGCACGTGCGGAGCGGCGCCCACGAGCCGCTCGCGCCCGACGTCCCACGGCGCGGCGCGCCGCTCCTCAGCCTGATCCAGGTCGCCTGGGCTCCCTCCCGCGGCGCCGGTCCCGTCGTGGAAGGGGTCTCGCTGGACGTGGCCCCCGGCGAGACGGTGGCGCTGGTCGGCGCCAGCGGATCGGGGAAGAGCACGCTGCTCCACCTGGCCGCCGGCTTGCGCGAACCCTCCTCGGGCCGCGTGGAGCGCGCCCTCCCCACCGTGAAGCGGGTGCCCCCGGTCATGCTCGCGCTGGAATATCCCGAGCGGCAGCTCTTCGCGCGCACCGTTGCCGAGGATGCGGCCGCGGCGCTCTGGATCGAGGGGGTGCCGGCCGACGAACGGGCGCGCCGCGCCGAGCGCGCGCT
>DATJEJ010000255.1:0-10721 GCA_035496795.1 Candidatus Omnitrophota bacterium | reverse complement strand
GAGGAAGAAGGCGAGGAGGCCGGCCGCGGCCGGGATCAGGACCAGCGCCGAGAGCATCGCTATTCCTTGAGCGCGGCGAGCCGGGTCGTGTCGATGCTGTCGAACTCGCGGCTGATGTGGAAGACCGTGATGCCCATGACGAACACCGCGACGAACACGTCGAGCAGGATCCCCATCTCGACCAGCACGGGCGCCTGGTAGGCGATCCCCACGCCGAAGGCGTAGATCCCGTTCTCGAAGACCAGGTAGCCGAGCGCCTGGCTCACCGCCTTCTTCCGGCTCACCACGAGGAAGAGCCCCACGAAGAGGATCGAGAGCGAGGTCGGGACGAGGAGATCGGAGGCCGCCGCGGCGGGGAGCGGCAGGCGGCGCGCGACCCACAGGGCGATCAGGAACGCGACGACGCCGGCGAGCACCGAGGGGACGTAGCCGACGAAGGGCTCCACCTCGCGGCGGATCTTCGCTCCGCGAAGCGCGCGGAAGAGCAGCCAGGGGAAGACGACTCCCTTGAGCAGGATGCCGGCGGCGCCGATCGCGACGAAGGGCAGCGTCAGGTGGCCCGCGTTCGCCAGGATGGCGGTCACGCCGAGCAGCACCCCCTGGACCGCCACCGTCCGGATGCTCGCGTTCAGGCGGCTCAGCCCGAGCAGGCGCAGATTGGTGAAGACGAGGAGCACCATGATCGTGTCCAGGAGGAGGCGCATGGCCCTATCTCAGGATCAGCGCGATCGCGACCACGGCGAACGCCCCGGCTCCGACCAGGAACTGCGGCACGCGGTTCATGCGCAGGCGCGCGATCGTCGACTCGACGACGCCGATCACGACCGCGAGGAGCGCCATCGCGAGGAGGAAGGCGCCTCCGTCCACGACCAGGCTCCCCGTGCGCACCGGAAGGAGCAGCCCGACCAGCAGCGCCCCCATCGCCCAGAGCTTCAGGGCCGCGCCCCAGAGGATCATCGCGAGGTCCGGTCCTCCATGGTCCAGCACCATCACCTCGTGGATCATCGTCAGCTCCAGATGCGTGCTCGGATCGTCCACCGGGATGCGCGCGTTCTCCGCGAGCAGGACGGCGAGGACCGCCGCGCCGACGAGGACGAGGACCGGGGCGCCGCGCTGCCAGTCCGCCTCCGTGAGCCCGCCCACGATCCCGTTCAACGAGGTATGCCCCGAGACGCGCGCGGCCGCGGCCAGGCAGAGCAGGAGGACCGGCTCGGCCAGGGCCGAGAAGGCCGCCTCGCGACTCGCGCCCATTCCCTCGAAGCTCGACCCCGTGTCGAGCGCCGCGGCCATGGTGAGGAACCGCGCCGTGCCCAGGAGATAGAGGAGCAGGATGAAATCGCCCGGGAAGGCGAACGCCGCCGGAAGGCCGGCCTGCGGCAGCAGCGTGAGCGCGGCGAGCACCGCGGCCACGCCCGCGACCGGGCCGAGTCCGAAGACCCAGGTCGTGGTGCGGCTGAGCACGGCGCCCTTCCGGAGCAGCTTCCCGAGGTCGAAGTAGAGCTGGAGCAGCGGAGGGCCGGTCCGCCCCGCGAAGAAGGCCTTGGTGCGCTGGATCAGCCCCAGGAAGAGAGGCGCGAACAGGACGGCGAGGGCGGGTCCCGCCAGACCCTCCGGATTCATGGGTTCACCAGGAACTGATAGACGAGAACGGCGACGAGGGTGAGGGCGATGTAGAGCACGTACACCTGCACCCTTCCCTCCTGGATCCTCCGGAACGGAGCGACGCGACGCGCGATCTCGGCCGAGATCGGAGCGACGACCCGCTCGCGGAAGGAGTCCGGCGTCTCCGTGGCGTGCGACGCCTTGTCCGGAAAGAGGCCCATCGGCTTGAGCGAGGAGACCCGCGTGCCCAGGAGCGGCGCGAAGACCTCGAGGATCGGCTGGGCGAAGGAGGATGCCGTGTACTGCATGCGCGGCGTCGGCAACGCGTAGCCGCAGTCCCACGTTCCGCTCTGCCGGACGACGCGGCGCGAGAGCAGCGCCCGCCGCAGCATCATCCCCGCGAGAACGAGCAGGAGGAAAAGCCCGCTCACCGCCGTGACGCGCGTCACGATCGCCGTCGCCGTGACGAAACCGGCGCCGAGCGCGGGGGAGGGGAACGCCGCGCCGTACGGAAGCGCCGGCAGAAGGAGCGGGAGCAGCCGCGGGGCCAGGAGCCCGATCGCAAGGCACAGGGCCGCGAGGATCGTCATCGGCACGCGGAGGAGAACGCCCGACTCGCGCGCCTCGGCCGCCTGGGGACTCCTCGATTCGCCGAGGAACGCGATGCCGAACGCTTTCACGAAGCACGCCGCGGCCAGTCCGCCGATCAGCGCGAGCCCCGCGATCAGCACCATCCCCGCCAGCGCGACCGGCCCCGGCGAGGCGGCCGCGGCCTGGAACGAGCCGAGGTAGATCAGGAATTCGCTGACGAAGCCGTTGAGCGGCGGAAGTCCGGAGATCGCGAGCGCGCCGGTCAGGAACGCCGCTCCGGTCCAGGGCATGCGGCGGAGGAGTCCTCCGAGATGCTCGATCTCCCCGGTCTCGGCCCCATGGATCACCGATCCCGCGCCCAGGAAGAGGAGTCCCTTGAATACGGCGTGATTGAGCACGTGGAGGAGCGCGCCGGAGAAGCCGAGCGCCGCGAGGAACGGCGTCCCGTGCGCCGTGCCCAGGAGCCCAAGCCCTATCCCGCAGGCGATGATGCCGATGTTCTCGATGCTGTGATAGGCGAGGAGCCGCTTCAGCTCGTGCTGGGCGAGCGCATAGAGCACGCCGAGGATTCCCGAGACGAGGCCGATCGCGATCAGGAGCCATCCCCACCAGGCCGGCGGCGTCCCCAGATAGGGGAGCATGCGGAGGAGTCCGTAGATCCCCATCTTGATCATCACGCCCGACATCACGGCGGAAACGTGCGCGGGCGCGGCGGGATGCGCTTCGGGGAGCCACATGTGGAGCGGCATGAACCCGGCCTTGGTGCCGAAGCCGAGGACGGCGAGCAGGAAGAGCGCGGAGGGGCCGAGGAAGGCACCCGCCGGGGCGGCGGCCGCGGCCCCGGCGGCGGCGGGCGCCGAGCTCGAGATCGGCTGCGATCCGGCCGGCGGCACCCCGAAGTCCAGCGTGGGCGCCGGCCCTGCGAGGCCGAGAAAGAAGACGAGCAGAAACGCCGTCCCGATATGCGCGGCGACCAGGTAGATGCGCCCCGCGCGCCGCGCCTCCGCCCGGTCGTGGTGCAGCGTGACGAGGAACCAGGAGGCGATCGTCATCACCTCCCACGCCGCCAGGAAGAGGATGCCGTTTCGCGCGGCGACCACCAGCGCCATGCTGGCGACGAGGAGGTTGAACGCGAGCCACGAGGCATCGCCGCGCCGCCCCGCCCCGGCGGGCCCGTAGCCCGCCCCGTAGACGGCCGCGAGCGCGGAGAGGCCGTAGATCGCCGTGAGGAAGAACGCCGAGAGCGCGTCGATCTCCAGGCTGAAGGACGCGAGCGGAAGACTCCAGGGGAGACGGAGCGATTCCGCGGGGTGGCCGATCAGCACGCGGACGGCGGGAACCAGTCCGAGCGCGCATCCGGCCACCGCCCCCCAGGCGCCGACCCGCCTACCGGCCGGGCCGCGGGAGAAGATCCAGGAGAGCAGGCCCGATGCGACGAGCGTTCCTACGGAAGCCAGAAACCAGGAGATCGGACGGCCCCTTCCCTGGTGTGGGACGGCTTTCGAATCGACGCGCTTCGAAAAAAAGGACAAGCGGCCGTCGGGACCCTACCTCAGGCGGCCAAGAACGGCAAGGTCCTCGGCATCGCGTGCCGCGCATTCGACGTCCCTGGCGTGCGGGCCTAGCGCAGGAGCACGACACGTCCCGTGGCCATGCCCTCGGCGGCTTCGATCCGGAACCAGTAGAGGCCGGAGCCAAGAGGCCGTCCGTGATCGTCGCGGCCATCGATCGCGAGGGTGTGGGCGCCCGCGCCGATCCGATCCGCGAGAAGCGTGCGCACCCTTCTTCCCCGGGCGTCGAACAGCGAGACCCGCGCGGAGCCGGGCCGGGTCGTCACGAAGCGCAGATTGCCCGCCGGATGCATGGGAAGCGGCGCGAGCGATGCGGCGAGGGGCGCGTGCCGCCCGTCGACGACGCGCAGCGTGGCCGTTCCCGCGAACGAATCCCCGTTTCGGAGCTGTCCGCTCACGTCGAGAGACACCGTGCCGGGCATGAGGCGGGGATCGAGGGACGCGCGCGGAAACCGGAGCAGGAGGTCGGCTCTGCCGTTGGCGTCGTGATCGGCCACCTCGGCCACGCCGGCGTCGGGCGCGGCGCCCGCGAGGCGCACGCTTTCCGCGTCGATCGCGTCCGCGCGTGCCCCCGAGGGCTCGATCAGGGCGTTCACCCATGGAAGGCGGTCGGCGAGATCGATCGTCTCCGGAATCAGGGCCACGTCCACGCTGACGCTGGCGACCGGGTTCCCCGGCGAGGGCGCGGGAGCGAACGGGCGGATCACGGGGACCATGCTCTTCAGCGCCGAGATCGAAGCGAGGCGGTTGGCACCCTGGCCGACGAGGATGGCGAAGATGATCTCCTGGGATTCGCCCGGCGCCATCGAGAAGGGCCCCGTGGACAGCATCAGGCGCCGGTCGGCAGGATTGGCATCCAGCCAGTTCGTGGCGCTGCTCGGCAAGCTGGGATCCAGTCCCGAGAAGGGGTAACGGGTCTCGGGCTGCAGCGGATTGTCGAGAACATGCCACGGCGTTCCATCCGCATGGACCCCCCGCATGTACGCGTACGATTCGCCAGCGTTGGCGGGGTCGGTTCCACCGATGTACTTGGTGAAGGACGTCATTCCGAGGGTGTCGTACACGCCCACGGAGGGCGATACGATCGCCCCGCGGATCAGGGCGATCCCCACGGCGGGCGGCGTGCTGCCGTAGAGGGCATCGGCGTTCGTCGCGTTGTAGCAATAGCCCAGAGCCAGCGTCGTGTCGCATCCGACGAGATCGTCGCTGGCCCCGCCCAGATCCGGATCGCACCAGATCGACACGTAGGCCGAGTCGAGGGTGTCCGGTCCCTTCGCGGTCACCTTCCATTTCACGAAGATGGTCTTCCCGAGCGCTCCCGTGCGGTTGTAGGCGCAGACGGTCTGCTCCACCTGGACGCCGAGCGGGCTGGTGGATCCCGCCGTATTGATGTGAACGATCGGATTGGCGTCGTTGAACACGCTCCAGATCGTCGCGTCCCCGAAGAGGAGCGGTTGGCCCGAGCCGTCCAGCGGCCCGCCCTGCGACGCGTAGTCGGCCAGGTCGCCCGGCGACAGGTGATTGGCCGCATCGAAGGCGAAGTTGTGAAACGCGGGCTGGTCCGCCTGGTAACTCCCCCCCGACATCGGTCCGGGCCAGAACTCCTGGGCGTATTCGCCCAGGGCCACCCGAACGGCGCCATTGACCTTGGCGCCGATCCAGATCCCCGCGGCGAACAGGGCCGTCTTTCCGGTACCGGTGGGGTAGATCAGCCCGCCGTTGCCCGTTGGGATGTCGTAGGCGAGGGAGCCGTGATTGGAGACGAACAGGTCCAGCTGGTTCACGTCCATGTGGTCGTCGTGATCGAAGATGGAGGGCGCGGAGTGCTCCGTCGGCCGCGCCAGGCCCGGCAAGGGAACGGCGAGCGTCGATGGCGCCAGGGCCAGGACCATGATGGCGAGGAGTAGCGTCAGGCGAGGGCGCATCGGGGACCTCCGGTGGAGCGGTGGAAGACGCGGGGAGACGTCTTCGAGTGTGCTCCCGCCAGCGCGACCCGTCCAGCCGTCTCCGTCCCACACCGGCAACGGGCCCGCGCCCGCGCCATCCTACTTTGGTACCGCTTGCGCGGACGCCGCGGCGGGCGGAACCTCATCCTCGAGGTGGTCGAGCCGAGGAGGGGTGAGCCAATGCCGAACACGATCGGTGATCGAAGCGAAGAGAAGGGCTTCTATTTCCTGACGTCCAGCCGGCTTCGCTGGGAGCCGGCCGCATGCGGGCCCGGCGAGGTGCGCCGGCTGTACGTGGATCCCACGGACCGGATCGAGGCGCGCTTGGTGCGGTTCCCCGCCGGGGCGGTGACGGCGGGCGCGCCCGAGCTGCTCGGACCGGAGGTGTACGTCGTCTCGGGCGAGTTCGAGGCCGACGGGGAGCGCCTGAAGGAGGGCGATTTCCACCGGACCGTGGGCGCCGCGGTCGACGGGCGCACCGAGGCGGGCTGCATCCTGTTCACCCTGCGTGAGTGCGCTCCCTCGGCGGGGACCGGCGAGGCGCCGGACGTCGGCTCGATGTGCGGCGCGGACACCATCCGCGTGGTGGAGCGCCGCTGGACCGACACGGGACCCGGCATGCGGTACAAGCGGCTGATGCGCGACCCGGCGCACCACATCGAGATCACGCTGGTGCAGCTCGATCCGGGCGCCGCCTACCCCGGCCATCGCTACGTCGGCGCCGAGGAGATCTTCATCCTGCGGGGCGACTGCCTCTGCGAGGGGCGAAAGCTGGGCTACGGCGACTACCACCGGTCGGTGGAGGGCGCCGTGCACCGGCCCGCCGCCACCGATGGGGGCTGCGAGTTCATCCTGGTTCGCCACGGTATGCCCGACTAGCGCGCGCGGCGTCCGTGGCGCGAGGGGCCCCGTTGTCCGGGGCCCTTTCGTTTTTGGGATGGACGGCCCGCCCGGCGTGATATATCTTTTAGATATGTCACGGCCGCGATCGCGCTCCACCCCCTTCGCCATTCTCGGTCTCCTCGGATTCGAGCCGATGTCGGGCTACGACATCCGGAAGGAGGTCGCGGCGAGCATCGGCTACTTCTGGAGCGAGAGCTACGGGCAGATCTATCCGGCCCTGCGAGAGCTCTCCCGGGACGGCCTGATCCGTGTGAAGCCCGGAACGCCCGAAGGGGGCCGCGAGCGCCGCGTCTACGAGATCACCGCGAAGGGCCGCCGCGCGCTGGCGGCATGGCGGGAGGAGCCGCCGCGTCCCGCTCCGGTGAGAAACGAGCTCCTGCTCAAGCTCTTCTTCGGCGCCCCCGGCGGCAGCGGCGACGAGATCGCATGGCTCGAAGCGCTCGCGCTGAAGGAAGCCGCGCAGCGGCGCGAATTCCGCCGGATCCGCCGGCAGCTCCTCGAGGAGCGGCGCGATCATCCCAGCCTTCCCTACTGGCTCGCCGTGGTGGCCTACGGCGAGCATCACTCCCGGGCCGCCCTCCGCTGGGCGCGGGAAACGTCGAGCGCGCTCCGGGGTCTCCGGGCCGCTCGCAAGAACCGGGAGCCTTCTCATGAATGAACCCTTGGCGTCGAGCGTAGCCACCCCCCAGGAGCGGCGGCTGATCGCACCGGTCCGCCACACCGTGATCCTGATCGCGATCCTGTTCGCGATCGCGGCGTTCGGCGTGTACAGCCAGCGAAGCGGCCCCGCGAACGGGCCCGGACCGGCCGCGCGCGGCTCCATGCTTCCCCTCTACCTGTCGCTGATCGCCGCCGAGTGGGGGCTTCTTCGATTCGTCGTCGCGCGCGGCCTTCGCCGGGGCGGCACGTCGTTTCGCGAGCTGCTCGGGAGGCGATGGAGCTCGTGGCGTGACGTCGCGCGCGACGTGGCGATCGCGGCCGCCGCCTGGGCCGGCTGGCTGGCGATCAACGCGGCTTCGGAGCGCTTCGTGGGCCCCGGTAGCGCCAAGGGTCTGGCGACCTTCCTCCCGCACGGCCCCGCCGAGGTCGCGGCGTGGATCGTCCTCTCGATCAGCGCGGGTGTTTGCGAGGAGGCCGTCTACCGCGGATACCTCCAGCAGCAGTTCGAGGCGCTCTCCGGCAGCCCGGCGGCCGCCGTGGTCGGCCAGGGCGTGATCTTCGGCATCTCGCACGCGTACCAGGGCGTCACGAACGTCGTGGTCATCGCGGTGCTCGGCGTGCTCTACGGACTCCTGGCCCGCTGGCGGAAGAGCCTCAAGCCCGGGATGATCCTCCACGCCTGGATGGATATCTTCGGAGGATTGCTCGAGCGGTCCTTCTAGTTCCCCGGGCGCCGCGATTTTCTAGCGCCGGCGCGCCCGCCCTCCGGGGCGCCAGTCCTCGGCCAGGATCGCCCACCGCTCGTGATCGCGCCAGCGGCCGCGGATCTTGAGGTAGCGGCGCGAGTACCCTTCCCGCACGAAGCCCAGCTTCGCGACCAGCGCGAGCGAGGCCGCGTTGTCCGGCTGGATGTTGGCCTCCACGCGGTGCAGGCCCATCGTGGTGAACGCGTGGTTCAGCGTCAGCGCGAGCGCCTCGGTCATGAGCCCCTGCCCCGCATACGCCGCGCCGAGGTAGTAGCCGAGATAGGCACTGCGAAAGACGCCCAGCACGATCTGGCTCAGCTCGACCGCGCCCACCACCGCGCCGTCGTCGCGCCGCTTGACGAGGAGTCCCAGGAAATTCGGCTGGCGGCAGGCGGCGAGATAGCGCGCGTAGTGCTCGTGCGTGGTCGGCGTGAAGGCGCGCCCCCGGTGGAACTCGAGGCTCGCGCGGTTCATCTCGAGAAGGGCCGCCTCGTCCGCCGGCCGCGGCGGCTCCAGCACGACCCGTGGCGGCACGGTCAGCGGCTCGGGACGTTCAGGGAATCGATACCCGGGAGGCGCTCACCAGAGGTGGACGCGCTTCTCCGGAGGAAGGTAGTACCTGGAGCCGGGCGCGACGTCGGGGAACGCGGCGTACCAGCCGTCGTCGTTCCGCACCACGCCGTTCACGCGGAACTCGGGGGGGCTGTGCGGATTGGACAGGAGCCTCTGGCGATTCGCGCCCTCCTTCACCTTGGAGCGCCAGCTCTGGGCGAACCCAAGGTAGAAGCGCTGGTCGCCGGTCAGCCCGTCCCGCACCGGGGCTTCCTTGCCGCCCAGGGAGATCCGGTAGGCCTTGTGCGCGATCACGAGACCCGCGAGATCGGCGATGTTCTCCCCCAAGGTGAGCTTCCCGTTCACGTGGAGTCCCGGAAGGCCCTCGTACTGGTCGTACTGGGCGGCGAGCGCGCTCGTCTGGGCATCGAACCGCTTGCGATCCTCTTCGGTCCACCAGCTCCGCAGCACTCCCGACGCATCGTACTTGGAGCCCTGGTCGTCGAATCCATGGCTGATCTCGTGGCCGATCACCGCGCCGATCGCGCCGTAGTTCACCGCGTCGTCGGCCTGGGGATCGAACTGGGGCGCCTGGAGGATTCCCGCCGGGAACACGATCTCGTTCGCGGTCGAGTTGTTGTAGGCGTTCACCGTCGGCGGCGTCATGCCCCATTCGGTCTTGTCGACGGGGTCGTCGATCCGCTTGACGTCCCGGTTCCATGCGAACCGGATCGCGTTCTTCACGCTGCCGACCAGGTCCCCGCGGTCGACCGCGAGGGTCGAGTAGTCCCGCCAGTGGTCCGGATACCCCACCTTCACCGTGAACCGCCGGACCTTTTCCATCGCCTTCTCGCGCGTGGGTTCCGTCAGCCAGGGGAGCGTCTTGAGATCCTCGGTGTAGGCCGCGAGGAGATTCTTCACCAGGGCCTGGATCTTGGCCTTGGCCTCGGGCGGGAAGTACTTCGCGACGTAGAGCTTCCCCAGGGCCTCGCCCATCCGCGTGTCGAGGAGGCGCGCGCCGCGCGTCTCCCGGTCGAGCTGCTTCGTCCGTCCCCCGAGGGCGGTGCCGTAGAAGGCGAAGTCCGCGTCGTCCACCGCCTGCGGCAGGTAGGCCGCGAACGCGTGGAGGTAGCGAACCGTCAGGTAGTCCCGCCACACCGCGACCGGTGTCGCGGCGAAGACCTTGGCGATGGGCAGGAACGCCGACTTTTCGGCGACGACGACGCGCCGCTCCCCACCCGGCGCGCGCGCGGGGATTCCCGCCGATTGGAACCAGGCGCTCCAGGGAAAGCCGGGCGCGAGCTTCGCCAGATCGGGAATGGTCGTCGGGTTGTAGGTCCGGTCGGCGTCGCGCCGGTCGGCGGCCGGCCAGGAGGCGACCGCGATGTCGCGCTCGGCCGCGAAGATCGCGTCCGCCCGGGACGGGGCGCCGTCCACGCCGGCCAGAACGAGCATCTGGGCGAGGTATTTCTTGTACGCCTCGCGGGTCGCCGCGATCTCCTTCTCCTCGCGGAGATAGTAGTCGCGGTCGGGCATGCCCAGCCCCGACTGGCCCACGAACACGACGTAGGCGTTCGGGTTCTTGTCGTCGGCGTCGATCCGCATGGAGAAGGGCCCGCCCAGCCGGAGGGAGGGATCGCTCATCAGCGCGACGATCGCATCGGGCGACTCCGCGTGCGCGATCCGCTGAAGGTCGCCGGCCGCGGGCTTCATGCCGGCCGCGTCGATCCCCTGGCGGTCCACGAACGCGTCGTAGAGGTCGCGGAGCTTCTTCTCCTCGTCGGTGAGGTTGGGCCGCGCATGCAGGTCGGCAATGATCGCCTTCATCCGGTCTTCGTTCCTGAGGCCCATCTCCAATCCCACGCCGGACCCCGGGCGATCCGGAGGGATGGTGGCGGTCTTGAGCCAGCCGCCGTTGGCGTAGACGTAGAAGTCGTCGCCCGGGTTGCCGGACCGGTCCAGGTAATCCAGGTTCAGTCCCCAGGGGGGCACGTCGGGAGCGGCGAGGGCTGTCGCGGGCGCGAACAGGGCGAAGGCGAGAGCGAGAACAAGCGTTTTCACGGCGGGTCTCCGCGATCCGAGGACGCTGGTGCCGGGATTGGATGACGCGCGCCCAGCGTACAAGCTCCTCGAGGCGGGGACAAGAACCG
>DATJEJ010000254.1:0-6078 GCA_035496795.1 Candidatus Omnitrophota bacterium | reverse complement strand
TCTGGCCGGTCGAGCCGATGTACATGGCCGGACGCTTGCGGACGCCCTCCAGGCCCTTGAGAACCTGGATGTTCCGCGCGTCGTAGGAATGGCCGTCGCCGTCGGGCGGGGCCGCGGACTTCGGTGTATTCGAGGGATCGGGGGGCTGGGCCAAGCTCAACGCCTCCTCACTCTTCGGACTCAATGGGTTCCTCCTTGAAACGCATCGGGACGAGCCGGATGGACTTGAGTCGGGCCGAGTCGGGGTGGCGCCGGTTCAGCGCTTCCAGGACTCCCTGGCGGAGCACCGCCAGGTGGCCCATCCAAACGGCACCCTGCACTTCCACGAGAAGCTCACCGTCGCGAACCCCCACCGGGCGGGTGCGCCGCGCGACCTCGGGACCGACCACCGCCGTCCACTCGTCGGTCGCCTGCGCGCCCTGGAAGCGGCTCTCCATGCGGATCCCGGCGAGCACGCCGTCCAGGACCCCGCCGACCGCCTCCATCTCGGAGGCGCCGCGGCGCGGCGGGCGGTCGGGCTTCATGCCGCCCCCGCACAGGCCGCGAGGGTCTCGATCGGCAGCGACGCGACCCGTCCCGGGGCAACGGTCAGCGCGCGGCAGGCGGTGACGATCATCTGGCTCGACTCCGGGATCAGCGCGAGGATCGGTCCGATCCACCGCGCATCCAGCTCGGATTCGGGGTCGTCGAGCAGGACCACCGGGGCTTCGTCGAGCCGCTCTTCCAGGACCCGCGCCAGCGCCAGCCGGAGCAGGATCGCGTAGAGGCGCGAGTAGCCGCGCGAGGCCCCTTCGGCCAGCTCCATGCCTCCGATCCGGCAGACGAGACGCGCTCGATGCGGCCCTTCGGCCGTCCACCCCAGCCGCGCGTCGCGGACGCGCATCGCCTCGAGCCGCGCGGCGCGCTCGTCGGGCGTTCCGGCGCCGGCGCTCGCGTACTCGAGAACGGGGTTCAGGTCGGGGTCCACGCGAGCCGCCAGGGCGCGCATGCCGGCATGCAGATCGGCCGCGAGCGCGGCGCGGCGGCGGTCCAGCTCGGCCCCGGAGCGCGCGAGAATCGCTTCCCAGACTCCCAGCTCGTGGCCCGGCTCCTGGCCGTCGGACCCGGAGCGCCCTCGCATGGCCAGCAAACGATTGCGCTGCTTCAACGCGGTCGTGTACTCGCGGAGGGAGCCGACGTAGGCGGGCTCGAGCTGGCAGAGCGCCACGTCGAGGAAGCGGCGCCGTTCGGGAACCCCGCCGCCGAATACGGAGACGTCGTCCACGGAGAAGTGGACGGTGGGGAAACGCCCGAGCAGGTCGGTGAGCCGCGGCAGCGCTTCTCCGTCCACCCGCACCTCCCGCACCCCCTCCCGCGACCCGCGCGCGAGCAGCTCGCGCCGCACGCCGCCTCGTCCCACGACCACCCCGCGGATCTCGAACGCGTCCGCTCCGCTTCGGATCAGCTCCCGGTCGCGCGCCCCGCGAAAGGAGCGGCCGAGCGACAAGAGAACGGCGGCCTCGATCCAGTTCGTCTTCCCGGAGCCGTTCGGCCCCAGGATCAAGGCGCTCCCGTCTCCGACGACGGTTCTGGCCTCACGGTGATTTCGGAAATCGCGCAGCTCGAGGCTTTGTAGTCGCACGCGCTCAGCCGGCCAGCCGGAGGGGCATGACCAGGCAGAGGAGCCCTTCCAGGGCCGGAGTTCCCTTCGCGTCCGTGGGCGCCCCCGGCACCAGGAGACCGGCCGTGACGGGCGTGTTCAGCTGCACCGTCACTTCCTCGGAATCCATGGTCCGGAGGATATCGAGCAGATAGCCGGCGTTGTAGCCGATCTCCAGATCCTCGGCGTCGTAGCGGACGTCGAGCGATTCGTTGGCCTCGCCCTGATCGGGCGTCTGGACGATGAGCGTCAGCTTGTTCCGCGTCACGGCGAACTTCACCTGGCGGGTCAGGCTGTCGGAGAAGACGGAGACGCGGTCGAGGGACGACGCCAGGTCGGCCGTCTTCACGTGCAGGTGCTTGTTGTTGTTCTTGGGCAGCACCTGCTCGTAGTTGGGGAACGGGCCTTCGATCAGCTTCGTCGTGAGCGAGGTCTTGCCCACCGTGAAACGCGCGTGGTTCTTGGAAAGCTCGACGTGCACCGGATCGGCGCTCTCCGCCACCAGCCGGTGCAGATGGGTCAGCGCCTTCAGCGGAACGATGACGTCGCCTTTCAGGGCGCCTTTCACCGCGCCCGGATGCTTCAGCGTGGCGCGCGCGAGGCGATGGCCGTCGGTGGCGACGAGCCGGATCTCGCCCTCGGCCACCTGGAACAGGGCGCCGTTCAGCGCGGGGCGCGTCTCGTCGGTGGAGACGGCGTAGATCGTGCGCTTGATCATCCGCTCGAGCTGCTTCGAATCGATCGTGAGCGACGTGTCGGGCGCGACGTTCACGCGCGCCGGAAACTCCTCGGGACGGATGCAGAGGAACTTGAACCGTCCCGATTTGCTGCCGACGTTCAGCGTCAGATCCTTCGCCTCCAGCTTCAGCTCTTCCTTGGGAAGCTTGCGGACCAGCTCGAGGAGCTTCTTGGCCGGCACCGTGAGGGCCGCCTCGGCCTTGACGTCGGCCATCGCGCGGGTCGTGACCGAAAGGTCCAGGTCGGTGGCCGTCATCTGCAAACCTTCGTCCGTAGCTTCCACGAGAATATTGGCGAGCACGGGAAGCGTCGTTCTGCTGGGAACGGCGCTCGAGATGAGGCTCAACGCCTGCAACAGCTCCGTCTGCGCGATGGAGCATTTCATGGCCACGTCCTGTGCGATTGTCATGTGTCTAAGTCCCTTTAGCTATTGGTGGTTGCGGTCGCGTCGGGGTGGCTGGTTCCTCGCTCTGGATTATAGGTTTTCGGGGGGTCCTGGAACAACAGGAAAGGGGGTCCTTTTTCGGGAGGTTTTCCACACGGTTCAGGGGGCCTAAGACAAGATAGGTACCATGAATAGAAGCAGTAGTAGTAGGGGGTGTGGACGGTGGGGGCGGGAAGAGGGTTGGCATGGGTAATTTGTTGTCCCGCTTGCCATTCCCAAATTTGTTCCGGCTGCGGAGAGGTAGGGATGGGGTGGGGATGGCGGAGAGGTTGTCCCGACCCGTCCCCAAGATTGGAGCGCCGCTCGGAAAACGGCTCTCCGTCCACGGGCTGTCCACAGGAAATCGAAACGGGCGCCGCTCTCGCGACGCCCGTCGTTTCAGGACCGCACGCACTCGCGCGGCCGATGTTTCGGATCGGTGAAATTAGGCGGTGAGCTGCGCCATCAGCTCTTCGACCACGCCGCGCATCTCGGGGTCGCTCGACGTCAACGCCTCGATCTTCTGGCAGGCGTGGAGCACGGTCGTGTGGTCGCGCCCGCCGAACTTGGCGCCGATCTCGGCCAGCGAGAGATCGGTGAGCGTGCGCGCGATGTACATCCCGATCTGGCGCGGGAACGCGATCGTGTCGGTGCGCCGCTTGCCGCGCAGCGATTCCTCGGTCACGTTGAAATGCCGCGAGACGATCCGCTGAATGTCGTGCACGTCGAATCGGACCAGGTCGGGCTTGATCTGATCCCGCAGCACGTCCTGCGCGAACTCCACGGTCAGCTTGGAATTGGTGAGCTCGGCGAAGGCCAGCAGCCGCGCGAGCGATCCCTCGAGATCGCGGATGTTGTTCTTGATGTTGCTGGCCAGGAGCAGCGCGATCTCGTTCGGGACCATCCGATTCTGCAGCTCCGCCTTCTTTTTGACGATGGCGACGCGGGTTTCCAGGTCGGGGGGCTGGATGTCGGCGACCACGCCCCACGTGAAGCGGGAGAGCAGGCGTTCCTCCAGCGCCGTCATCGAATTGGGCGGACCGTCGCTGGTCAGCACGATCTGCCGGTGCTGGTCGTGGAGCGCGTTGAACGTGTGGAAGAACTCTTCCTGCGTCGATTCCTTGCCTTCGAGGAACTGGATGTCGTCGATCAGGAGGAGATCCGCGGAGCGGTAGCGCGCCTTGAACTCGAGCGTGGTGGCGTGCTGGATGGCGTAGATCATCTCGTTCATGAACTTCTCGGCGGAGACGAAGAACACCTTGGCGTGCGGGCGCTGCGCGCGCACGAAGTGGCCGATGGCGTGCATGAGGTGCGTCTTGCCGAGGCCGACGCCGCCGTACAGGAAGAGCGGGTTGTAGCGCTCGCCCGGGCTCTGGGCGACCGCCTGGCAGACGGCGTGCGCGAACTGGTTTCCGTTTCCGACGACGAAGGTGTCGAACGTGTTCTGCGGCACGAGCGCGCTCTCGTCGCGCGAGGGGAAGCCGCCGCTCCATCCGGACGTCCGGGCGGGACGCGACTCCTCGCGTCTCGGTCCCATGAAGTCCTCTTTCGTGAACCCCTGGCCCGCGCCTGAGGAGCCCGCGGGTTCCGCGGGCAGGGCGCCCCAGGGAGAGGCGTCGGCGGCGTCCTCCTGGCGCACCTGGAACGTCACGGGGATCGACGCGCCCGCCGCGCTCGCGACCGAGGTCTCGATCAGCGGCCGGTAGTGCTGGTCCAGCCAGTCCACGTAGAACTGGCTGGGCACCTCGAGGATGAGCGATCCGTTCAGCGAGACCGGGCGAAGCGACCGGAACCACGTTTCATACGTCTGCGGCGAGGTGCTGTCCTGGATGCTACCGAGTGCGCGTTCCCAGAGATCGACGGCGGCCTTCTCGATCATTTCACTGCCCCCACATTCACACACCCACTCCACGCACAATCCACACACTTATCCACAAAATAACAGGGGCGTAACGGATTGCGTGTGACTCCGTTACGCCCCGAGAACGCGATGTCGGGCAACGCGTGTTCTGACGGCATTTCGACTTTCGATGATGGCGCGCGAGGCGCGCCGGCGAGAAGTGAAGCGGGCGCTGGCCGCGATCCGAGGGGATCGCATCGGACGTCCGCCGAGGGGTCGGAATGTACGGCCCGCGATCCGCGACCTGCAACGAAATTGTTTCGGACGCCCGTCACCCGGGGGCGACGGCGCGCTGTTGACCGAACGGAACGCGTCGGTTAGACTCGCCGACTCGCAACGAACGACACTCACTCACACGATCGCGACTCGAGGAGCTCCAAGTGAAGCGCACGTTCCAACCGCACAACCGCCGCCGGAAGAAGGTCCACGGCTTCCGCGAGCGCATGAGCACCCGCGGCGGCCGCGCGGTACTGAAGCGCCGCCGGGACCGGGGCCGCAAACGTCTCACGGTCTAGCACGGCCGCGCCCGGCGATTCGGCCATGGCCGGCGGAGTTCCGACTCGCGACCGTCGTCTCCGTTCGGGATGGCAGTTCCGCGAGGTCTACCGCTCCGGCGCCTCCTATCACGGAACCTTGATGTCTCTGGTCAGCCTCGGCAAGCCCGAAGACCACGGCCGCCGGGCGTTCGTGGCCAGCCGCAAGGTGGGCCCCGCCGTGCGCCGGAACCGCGCGAAGCGGCTCCTGCGCGAGGGGTTCCGCCGTCTGCCCGAGGATCGCCGGGACGAGCCGCGCTGGCGCGTCTGGATCGCGCGCGCCGCCTGCTCGCGGTCCGACCTCCACCGCGTCGCGGCCGAGATGGCCCGGCTGGTGAAGCAGGAGCGCCGGTGACCCGCGCCACGGCGGCGCTCCGCTCCGGGTTCGGCCTTCGCGGCATCGCGATCCTCCTCGTGCGCGGCTACCGGTTCGCGATCGCGCCCGTCCTTCCCAAGAGCTGCCGTTTCACCCCCTCCTGCTCGGCCTATGCCGAGGAGGCGCTCCACAAGCACGGTCTCTTCCGCGGCCTCTGGCTCGCCGCGAGGCGCATTCTCCGCTGCCATCCGTTCCACCCCGGAGGCTACGACCCCGTGCCCTAGGCGCGGGGGACCACTCCATGGATCGAAGAACGCTGCTCGCGGTCATCCTGATCATGGCCGTTCTGCTGGTCGACCAGCTGATCTGGTCGCGCTGGACCAAGTCCCGGCAGCCGGCGACGCCGCCGACCGCCGGCGGCCCCGCGGTTCCGGGTTCGCCTCGCGATTCCGCGGCCGCGCGGGCCGCGATGGCGGAATCGGCCCGCGAGGGGCGGCCGATGCCGCAACTGGCCGAGGGTGCATCCAC
>DATJEJ010000253.1:0-2591 GCA_035496795.1 Candidatus Omnitrophota bacterium | reverse complement strand
CCCACCGCCGTCCCGTCGGGAAGCATCCCGAAGTCGAGCCCGTCGATCAGCGCGTTCAGGCCGTCGTAGTCCAGCGTGACCGGCGAGATCAGCTCCGCGCGGCCCGCGAACGCGACGAGGCCGATCCGGTCGTGCTCCCGTCCGCGCACGAACCGCTTCGCCACCTCCTTGGCGACGAACAGGCGGTTCTGCGGCCGGAAGTCCTCGCAGCGCATCGAGCCCGACACGTCGATGGCGAGCAGGATGTCGATCCCCTCGCTCACGATCTCCCGCACCTCGCGCCCGGCCTGGGGGCGGGCGGCGGCCACCAGGAAGAGCGCCGCCGCCAGGGGCGCGAGCCAGGGCGCCATGGCCGCGGCCCAGGCTTTCGGGCCTCGCGCGGCGGGAACGAGCGCCAGGCTGGGCACCGGAAGCTCGGGATCGCGGAGGCGGGAGCGCCGCCGCGCGAGGAGCCACACGAGCACCGCGGGAACGAGGAGCAGGAGGAGGAGCGGCTGGCCGAAGCGCATGGGTCAGCCCTTTCCCGCGCCGGCGGCGCGCGTGCCGGACGAGGTCGTGCCGGGGGCGCCGCTCTCGGCCGCCCCGGGAGCGCGCGCGGGCAGACGCTCCGGAAGCCGCTCGGCCGTGTCGAGCACGTCGAGCGCCTCGTCCCAGCCGCCGCCGCGCCGCGCGAACTTGGCGAGATCGGCGCGGGAGAGAGCCCGCCGGAGCGCGTCCACGCCCTCGGGCGGGACCGACCCTGCCGCGCGGAGGTCGCGCACGATCTCCATCGTGGTCCGGTCGCGCGTCGTGATCCCGGTGGCCGCGGCCGCGTAGTCGCGGATGGCGAGCGAGAGCCGGTCATAGAACGCGTCGCGCGGCATCGGCTCTCCTTCCGCGCGAAGGGCGGCGGTCGCGCGGCGCAGCAGGACGTCGGGCGGCTCCGCGGGGACGGGAGGCTCTTCCCCGCGCTTGTTCCGCCGCCGGATCGACCGCGCGATCAGCAGGGCCGCGACGATCGCGAGAAGGAGGAGGGCGGCGGCGACCGCGTAGTCCAGGCGGCGAAGCTCGGGCGTGATCGGCCCGCGGTCGGGCAGCACCGTGCCGCTCGCCGCGCGGGTGAGGGAATCCACGGCGAGGGTGTCGGCCGGAAAGATCAGCGTGTCGCGCGCGTTCCCGTACGTCACGGGAAGGCGCACGGCGGGAAGGGCGATGGCTCCAAGGCCGAAGCCGCGGACCTGGTAGGGCCAGTGGTAGACCGCCCGAGCGGCCGCTCCCTTCGCCGCGCCCGAGCGCGCGGCCTCGATCCGGGGCGCCCTGGGCGCGGCCAGGTCCAGCTCCGGCGCCGCGGGGCTCCGGAGCAGCTTCCCCGGGACGGCGCTCGCGGGGAGATCGGCGGTGAGGGTCCAGACGGAGGGATCGCCCAGCGTGACGCGGCGGGGCGAGACGCTGCTCTTCAAGACGATCCGGCGGCCGCCGCGGATCTCCTCGCGCTCGGCGGTGGCGCCCGAGTGCTCGTCGGCGCGGCGCGCGCATCCCGCGGCGACGAGGAGCGCCGCGGCGGCGAAGAGCGCCGGCGTCAGGCGCCGCGTGCGCAGCTGGGACGGCGCGGGGATCACCCGCCCCGGTGCGCGCGCCGCTCGAAGTGCCGGATGAGGGGCGGAGCGACGGGCTCGCCCACTTCGAGCGCGATGCGCCCCGCGCGGGCGCGCGTGAAGGCCTCGGTGATTCCGCGCGCGCGGCGGGCCCGCTGCGCGCGCCACGCGGCGCGACCGCGGCGGGAGTCGAGATCGGCCCACCCCACGCGTCCGGTTTCCAGATCGCGCGCCAGGACCAGCCCCGACGGAGGAAGCTCGCGCTCGAGCGGGTCGGAGACCTCGACGACGACCACCTCGTGCCGCCGCGCCAGGTAGGAGAGCGGCCGGTCGAAGTCGGAGGCGATCCAGTCGGAGACGAGAACGACGATGGCGCGGCGCCGGAGCACGCGGCCGAGGAAGGAGAGGGCCCCGGCGAGATCGGTGCCCCGCCCCTTCGGCTCGTAGGCCAGCATCTCGCGCACGACCCGGAGGGTGCGCGCGCGGCTCTTCCCCGGCGGCAGATAGAGCTCCACACGGTCGGTGAAGAGAAGAAGCCCCACGCGGTCGCGGTTGCGCGCCGCGGCCAGCGCGATCAGCGCGCCCGCCTCGGCGGCGACCTCGCGCTTGGTGCGCGCGCGGCTCCCGAAGGCGAGGGATCCCGAGAGGTCCATCGCCACCACCACCGTCAGCTCGCGCTCCTCCTCGAAGCGCTTCACGTAGGGGCGTCCCGCCCGCGCCGTCACGTTCCAGTCGATCGCTCGCACGTCGTCGCCGACCACGTACTCGCGGACGTCGGCGAACTCCAGCCCCTTCCCCCGGAAGGCGCTCCGGTAGGCGCCGGAGAAGACCTCTTCGACCGCGCGGCGGCTCCGGATGGTGAGCCGGCGCACCTGCGCCAGGAGCTCGGGGGTGATCACGGCGAGGGCACCCCGGCCGCGCTCACGGCACTTCCACGCGCGCGAGGATGCGGCGCGTCACCTCGTCCACGGGCACCCCTTCCGCCTCCGCCTCGTAGGTGAGCAGGATGCGGTGGCG
>DATJEJ010000252.1:0-7519 GCA_035496795.1 Candidatus Omnitrophota bacterium | reverse complement strand
CGCCGCCATGTTCTGATCGATGAACTCGGGGCGGAGGAGGAGGTCTTCGGGCGGGTAGCCCGTCAGCACCAGCTCGGGAAAAGCGACCAGCTCGGCGCCCATCTCCCGCGCGCGGCCGATGAACTCGATGACCTTGCGCGTGTTGCCGGGGAGGTCCCCGACCGTGGGATTCACCTGGGCCAGGGCGATGCGGACGATCCGGCTCGCGCGGGACCGGGACGCGTGCGCCCGCGCGGCGCGTTGAGGGGTCATGGGCCGATGCTACCATGACGGGCGCGGTTTGTGACCGCTCCGGCCCCTCGGCCGGCCGGGTCGGTCTGACCTCCTTCAGGTGGTATATTCGTCACGATGACAAAGACTTCGGTCGCGGTCTTCGGCAGCAGCAAGGCGGCGCGGGATTCGCCCCACCATCGCCTGGCGCGCGAGCTGGGCGCAGCCCTGGCCCGGCGTGGCGCGGTCGTGCGCTGCGGCGGCTACGGCGGCGTGATGGAGGCGGTGACCGAGGGCGCCACGTCGGCGGGCGGCACGGTCGTCGGCTGCACGCTGGCCTGGTACAGGGAGACGCGCGTGCCCACCTCCGAGCTGAGCGAGGTCGTCGAAGCGGCGGATCTCTATGAGCGGATCCGGAACCTGCTCGCCGGCGCGCGCGCCGCGGTCGTCCTGCCGGGCGGCGTCGGAACGCTGAACGAGCTCTTCTGGGTCTGGACGCTCCTCACGCACGACCGCGACGAGGACCCCGACGCGCTCGTGCTCCTGGGCGAGGGCTGGGACGAGCTCCTCGACTTCCTCGATCGCCGGTTCGAGTTCGGCCCGGATCTGCGCGGGCTGCTCCGCGTGGCGCATGACGCGGAAGAAGCCGCCGCGATCGCGTGGGGCGCTTGATGCTTATCCGCCGAATCCTGGCCGGCATCGCGTTTCTTGGTCTTTTCGTCTCGCCTGGGCTCGCTGACTCTGCGATCCCTCCCAGCTGGCAGAGCCTGGTTGCCGATGCCGGTTTCATCGGTATCGTACGATGCGAGGCCGCGGGCGGAATCGTGGCGAAATACAAAGTCTTGGATTCGTGGAAGGGGCCAACGGCCGGAGCTCACCTGATCATCAGCCAGCGGGTAAACACGTGGGAGCCACAGTACCCCCTGGCCCTCGTGGGTGAACGTTACCTGATGGTTGCCCAGAATTACCGGGGTGAGTGGTCGCTGCCCTCTGCGGTAGACCTCTCGTCCGCCACACCCCTTTGGTGGCGCAGGGTTCACCCCGACTACTTCTGCGCCTGGCCGCCGGTCAAGTTGCCCGCTCCGGAGCACCCAACCGGTCTGCTGCAACTGGCAAGAGGCGGCCGGGGGACGACGGTAGACTCCTTCCGGATCGATGTCGGACGATTTCTCGACCGCGACGAGCGGCATATCGAACTCGAGGCCTTGAGAGCCGAGGTCATCTGGAACGAAACCCGGTACGGTGCGGTGCCCTGCACGACGCAGACCTGCCGGAACGTTGGGGCCGATTCCCTCGAGTTGGTGGTCGAATCGCTGATTCATACTCGCCGCCCCCATACCAACTGGGTGGCCATTTACCAGGCGGGCAGGGAAGAGTGTTTGAGGCAGTTGGAGGTACTTCCCAAATCGCAGGCTGATTGGACGCCGGAGCTGCTGGAAATGACGAAGAAGCAGATCCGCTGCCGCTTGGGCCTCGAGATCTCCACTCCGGAGTCCGACCGCTTTGTCTCCCTCCCGTATGATTCCACGACTCGACAACAACTGGCTTCCATTCTGCAGGATCCTGGCGCCGGTCACGGTCCACGCACGCCCGCGTTCCGAGAGGCCTTCCAACGCTTGACGGAGCGCGACCCTGAGCTGGTCGCCGATTTTCTCTCAGGTTGGTCGCCTTCAACTCGGGCCTGGTCCGACAGCGGCACCGCCTATGTACTTGGTTCGTACTTTGCTCACAAGTGCGGCCGCGACCGAACCCATTGGCTCCGGCAGCTGCTCTCAGCTCGCGATCCCTATGTGCGGGTCGCAGGCGCCGTGTACCTCTGTTTCGAAGACGCACACGAGGGTGTTCGAGAACTGAAGAGACTCACCTCATTGCCTGGGGATGCCGGCGCTTGGGCCGCTCTGGCGCTCGCCCGTCACGGTGACAAGAATGGCATGGCGCGGGCTCTCGAGGTGCTCGCTGATCCCGGAGCAGGACAAATGGCGGGGGTGCCGCACCGAAATCTTCAGAAGCGCACCATCGAGTTGCTCTCGAACTCGGCCGCGCTGAGTGGATTGAATCTCCCGACGGTGCCTGGCCCTGATAGCGATACTGGCCTCGCAACGTATGTCGTGATCCGAAGATGGTGGGAAGAGAACCAGCATCGAGTGCGTCTCCACGACCCCTGGCTGCATCAACTGGCCGCACAGAAGATCGACTGACATGCGATCGAAGAACGCCATGTTTCGGAAAAGTGCTGCGCTGCTGACCGCTGTACTCATCTGTGCTGCGTGGCATGCATCCGCTTCGCCCGCACCTCGACCCTCGCTCGGGAAGATCATTCCCGCCGCCTACGAGCGCACGGCCCGGACCTGGCCCAAGGTCGGGAACGGCTTCGAGGGTCGCCGAATCGTGACGTATCTGGAGCGACGCGATACGCGGGCGATGGATCTGGCATCGGTGCGTTTTGTCCCGCGCGCCGATACGGTTGCGGCCCGGCATCGCGACGCATCGTTCGATCCGCGGGATGCGATCTACAGCTCGTTTCGTGTCGGTGGGGATACGCTTCGCGTGACATGGGGCCACATGGCCGAGGAATTCGGCGGCGTGCCCCGGATGATCCTGGCCGGCCCGGGGCCGGCCCCACGCGCGTTCCTTCTCGCGCCGCTCGCACACTGGAACGTCGATGCGATCTGGGTGGTGGACGACCACGTCGTCTTCGGATGCGCCAGCGAATCCGAAGGCGGGGGGATCGCCGAGCAGATCGTGGTCTGGAATCTCACGACCGGCCGCTGGTTCGGAACTCCGAGCGAATCGCCCCTGGCCCACCGCGGGTTCAAGCTGCGGGACTTCTTTCCGGCCTGGCGCACGGCTCAGGCGGCGCTCGTGCAGGGCTCGGTCGTGCTCCAGGGGAGCGACCGCGCGCTCGTGCTCGATCCCAAGGCGGGCTCCTGGTCGCTCGTGAGCGTCGCGGGCCTGGCGATCGGACCGAACGTGCACCAGATCGCACGGCGCCTGGTACCCGTCACGGGAGCGATGCGCGCGCGTCTGCTTCCCCAGTTGCTCGGCGCCTTTCGGGAACGCAATCGCGAGGTCGACAGCGTCCAGGTCCTCGAGGTGATGCAGGATCCATGCATGGCGCAGCGGGGCAGGACCGCCGTGCTCGCGATGGGGTTGGCGCCTTCGAAGACGACGGCGGCCCAATCCACCGATATCGCGACGACCTTGAATCGCCAGCTCTTCGGGATTTTCCTGGCGGACAGCACGGCCTCCACGGTCATGGCGAAGATCGACATGTTCCCGACCGTCGCCTATCTCGATTACGTCGTGTACTTCGACCTGGAGGCCGCGGACGACGCGATCGTCATCTGGGGGCAGGGGGCGACGTACGGCGGGGACGAAGCGCAGCGAGGATACCGATGCGGGAACTGAGCGATTCCATCCGCGATCACATCGCGCGCGCGGATTGGACCCCGACGGGCGACGCGCAGGCGCGGCGGACCGAGGAGCTGATGATCCGCTCCTTCAGGGCGCAGGTCGAATCGATCCCGCCGTACGGCGCGTTCGTGCGCCACCTGGGCGTGGATCCCGCGCGGGTCGCGCGCTGGCAGGACATTCCCCCCGTCCCGTGTTCCGCGTTCAAGAGCCATGATCTCTGCGCCGCCGCCCCCGACGAGACCGCGGGCGTCACCTTCGAGACCAGCGGCACGACGATCTCGCAGCCGGGGCGCGTGCGCCTGGTGGACACCACGCTCTACGAGACCTCGCTGCTCCGGAATTTCGAGCGGCACCTTTTGCCCGACGGGCCGCGGCTCCGGGCGATCGTCTTCGGTCCGAGCGCGGCCGACGCGCCGCACTCCTCTTTGTGGTTCATGGTGGACCGCGTGGCCCGCGAGTACGGGCTGGAGCCGCTCTACGTGGTGCAGCACGGCGATCCGCGCTGGAAAGCCGCGGACGACGCGATCCGGCTCGCGATGGAAAAGCGCGAGCCGCTCCTATTTCTCGGGACGACGCTCCTCTTCATGGCCTACTTCGAGCGCCTTCGGATCCTGAACGCCGCGTTCCAGCTTCCGGAGGAAAGCCGCGCCATGGATACGGGAGGAGCCAAGGGACAGATCGCCGAGTTCACGCGGGCCGAGGTGGAGGAGGCATTCGAGCGGCACCTGGCGCTCCCCCCCTCGCACGTCGTGAACGAGTACGGCATGGCCGAGATGGGGAGCCAGTTCTACGAGGACTCGCTGCGTGCGGCGTACGAGCGGCGGGAGGCGATTCCCGGGAAGCACCTTCCGCCCTGGGTGCGCACGCGCGTGCTCGATCCCGAGACGATGGAAGAGCGCCACCAGGGCGAGCCCGGGATCCTCGTCCACTACGACCTTGCGAACTTCGAGGTCCCGCTCGCGCTCCAGACGGAGGACGTGGGGCGCCGCCTGGGGGAGCACCTGATCCTGGAGGGGCGCCTCCTGGACGCCGAGCCGCGCGGCTGCTCCCTGGCCTACGAAGAGTTCCTGAAGCGGACCGGCGCGTGATCGACGGGTTCTACCTGCCGCGCGCGCTTGCGTCCGACGTCGAGACCTCCGTTCACCGCTTCGGCCCGGCGCACGACGCGGTCGCGATCCGGCTCCCCGTCTTCCTGCCCGCGGACGTCACTCGATGGATCGACCGCCTCCGCCGCGCGCGCGCCGAGCACTTGGCACACCGGCCGGTCGGGGAGATCCTCCGGCCCTTGGAGCGCGTGATCGCCCGGCACCTGGACCCCAAGGACCGGAAGCGCCGCGCCCTGGTCCAGGCGCTCCTGGAATCCGGACGCTACGCCGAGCCGATGGTGCAGCGCGCGCTGGACGACGCGTTCGAGCCGCTCGCGCGCGGCGGGCTGCGCCGGTGGATCGCCTCGGAGCTGGGCTCGGTCTCCGCGCTGGATCGTCCGGTGCCCACGCGCGAGGGCGTCCTGCGTCGCGCGGTGGGGCCGGAGTGGATGTTCCAGATCTACGCGGGGAACGTTCCCGCCGTCCCGGTCTGGCCGATGCTGACCGCGCTGGTCTTGAAGTCGGCGCTCCTGGCCAAGACGTCGGCCCAGGAGCCGGTGCTCGCGCCCCATCTCGCGCGCGCGATCGCCGACGAGGACGAGGCGCTGGGCCGCTGCATGGCCGTGGTCTGGTGGAAGGGGGGCACGGCCGAGCTGGAGCGCGCGGCGCTGGCCGAGGCGCCGGCGGTGCTCGCGTTCGGAGGCGAGACCGCGATCACGAGCCTCGCGCGGCAGACGCGGCCCGACGCGAAGACCGTCTTCCACGGACCCAAGGTGAGCCTGGCCTACATCGGGCGCGGCGCCCTCTCGCGCACGAACCTCGCGCACGCCGCGCGTCGGCTCGCGCTCGACATCTCGCTCTACGACCAGCAGGGGTGCCTTTCGCCGCACGCGGTCTACGCGGAGCGGGGCGGCGCCGTCACGCCGCTGGATCTCGCCGCGGCGATCGGGGAGGCGCTGCAGGAGTCGGCGGGTGCCATGCCGCGGCGCGAGCCCAGCGCCACGGAGTCGGCCGCGCTGCAGCTCTATCGCGCGCAGGCGCGCTTCGACGCTTCCGCGTCCCCCGAGACGAACGTGCTCGCGTCGCCGTCGGGGACGCGCTGGACGGTGGTGTGCGAAGGGGGTGCACGCTTCGAGCCCGGTCCCGCGCACCGGACCGTGCGCGTCCATTCCATCACGGGTCCCGAGGAGTTCGAGCGCGCGGTGGCCGGCTCGGCCCGCTTCATCGAGGCGCTCGCGCTCGAGGAGACGAATCCGCGCCGGGCGAGCCTGGTCTCCCGGTTCGCGGCGCTCGGCATTCCGCGCATCGCGGGGCTGGGCTCGCTGCAGCGCCCGTCGCCGCTCGGCACGCACGGGGGTGTGCGGCGCCTGGAGCCGTTCGTGACGTGGGTGACGGTGGAAGAGGCGAGGGCGCCCCGCGCGGCGAAGCCAAGTACGCGCCGCGCGGCGAAACCGAAGAAGTCTAGAACGTCGGCTTCAAAACCATCAGCGCGAGGATCCCGAACACCAGCACGAGCGCGGCGGCGTTCACGCTGATCCACCGCTTGGCCATCCCCAGGAATTCGCTCGAGGTCTCCCGCTCCTCCTTGGCGTAGCCGGCCGCGGGCTCGGACTCGACCAGCCGCTGCATCTTCTTCCGCGTGGGGATCAGCATCCCGTGCCACACCCCCGTCAGGACCACATAGAGCAGGAGCGACACCACGACCCACTTCGACCGCGAGAAGTGGATGTGCGCGAAATGGAGCAGCCCCAGCCCGGTGATCAGGTTGACGAGGATCGCGGGAAGCGCGACCGACTTGCTCGTCCACTCCATCGTCGCGAGCGTGTAGCGGGTGATGGCCGATCCGCCGCCGCGCGCGAGCGCGGATCGAAGCCAGAAGCCCGCGTACAGGAGCTCGCCGATCAGCGCCACCGCGCTCGCGGCGTGGAGGTAGACGAGAAGGGACCTCAAGGGGTGACGATGAGGACCCCGGCCATGCTGAGGCCGTGGATCTGGCAGTGATACGCGAAGGTCCCGGCCGTGTTCATGGCCGCGGGCGCGCTGGTCGCACCGGGAGAAAGGGTTCCCGTTCCAAACGCGGTGCCGTTGTTCGCCGTGGCCGTGTGGGCCGCCGCATCGCCGTTATGCCATGAGACCGTCTGTCCCTTCGCAACCGTGGTGGTGTCGGGGTTGTACGAACCGGCCCCAAGGTTGCCGACGATCTGGATCGTCACGTCGGCGGGCCCGCCTCCGCCGGTCGGATTGGTCGTCTTGTCCTTGCTGTTGCACCCGAGCGCGTAAAGGCTCAGGACCACGGCGAGGGCCAGGAGCGTCAGGGTGAGATGACTCATTCGAAGGTGCTTCACGGAGACTCCTTCTGGTTGTGGGTACCGGCCCGCTCCCAATACGGGCGGCCGGTCCCCCTGTGCCGCCAGCCTAACCTCTATATACCACAAAAGCCTGCATCCCTCCCTTTTCCGCTGGAATCTAACGTGTACGTAAGGGTATGATGCCCTCGAAAGCCGATCCCGGAGATTCCATGGAACACCACGATTCCTCCAAGCTGCTCAAAGTTGGCGACATGGCTCGGCGCACGGGAAAGTCCGTCCGCGCGCTGCGGCTGTATGAGGAGCTGGGTCTGCTGGCTCCCACGGCCCGATCGATCGGCGGCTTTCGGCTCTACGACGAGGGCGCGCTCACGCGCATCCGGTGGATCGAGCTGCTTCAGGAAAGCGGATTCACGCTTCATCAGATTCAAGATCTTCTGAAAGCTTGGCAAGCCACCCATTACGGTCCCGACGCGATGAAAGTGGTGCGCGAGACCTTCGAGA
>DATJEJ010000251.1:0-9480 GCA_035496795.1 Candidatus Omnitrophota bacterium | reverse complement strand
GTCGGCCGCATCGAGCGCGTCTCGGGCCACGCGGCGCGCGTCCTCACGCTCCTCCACCGCGACTGCGCCGTGGCCGCGCGCATCGAGCGCTCGCGGGTCGACGGCGTGGTCCGCTGGGAGTACGGCGACCGTCCCACGCTCGACCTTCTCTACGTCTCCTCGCAGGAGGACGTGAAGCCGGGCGACCGGGTCCTCACGTCGGGGCTCGGCGGCATCTTCCCGGCCGGGGTACGGATCGGCACGGTCGAGCGCGTCGGCCTCGAGCCGAACGGCCTCACCAAGGAGATCGTGATCGACCCGGCGGTCGACTTCCGGAAGCTCGAGGAGGTGCTGATCTACGTGCCGTCGGCGCGCGGAGGAACCGTGCCGTCCGACTTCTACCCGACTTCCGCGGACAGCGCGGCCGCCGACTCGCTGCGCCGCGCCGCGGCGGCCGCGGCGCCGGCCGAATCCCTCGCCGCCAGGGCGCTCCGATGAAGAGCGTCCGCGACATCGCCGTCCTCGTGGTCGCCATGATCCTCCAGGCCACGTTCCTCTACCGCTTCGAGATCGCGGGGATCCGCCCGGACCTCCTCGTCGCCTTCGTGGTGTATCTCGGATGGATGCGCGGGCCCATCGCCGGCACCGCCGGGGGGTTCCTGGTCGGATTGATCCAGGACCTGGACGCGCCCGGCCCGCTGGGCCTGAACGCGCTCTCCAAGACCATCGTGGGATTCGCCGTGGCCAAGGCCGGGTTCCGGGTCCACCGCGCCAACGCGGGCGTGCGGTTCGCGTTCTTCCTCTTCGCCATGCTGGCGCACGACGTCGTCTACTTCGCGGCGGCCTCGCTGGGCGACTTCGCGCTCTTCCTGAAGCAGATGTTCACGATCGCGCTCCCGTCGGCGCTCTACACGGCGCTCGTGGTCATCGTCATCCTGGCGCTCGTCGAGAACGTCTGGAAGCGCCCCCTCCTGGTCGACGAGACGTAGCGTGCCGTTCGACCCCGAATCGCTGACCGGGGCGCGCCACCGGGAGCGCCATTTCTCCATCGCCGTGGCGGTGGTGTTCGCGCTGGTGCTGCTGCGTCTGTTCACGATGCAGGTGCTCCAGGGGCCCAAGTACCGCGAGCTCTCCGAGGAGAACCGCATCCGCGTCGAGGTGATCGTGGCCCCGCGCGGGGAGATCCGCGACCGCAACGGAGTCCTCCTGGCCGACAACATCCCGTCCTTCACGGTCACGCTCGATCCCTACGACAAGACCTACGTGGACACGCCCGCACGCCTGGACGACACCGTGCGCCGCCTGGGGGAGATTCTCCAGGTCGAGCCCGCGCTCCTGCGCGAGAAGGTCCGCAAGGACGGGCACCAGTCGTTCCTGCCGGTGCGCCTCAAGCGGAACGTGGACCGGACCACCGTCGCCTACATCGCCGAGCACGAGTCGGAGCTTCCGGGCGTGGACGTGGAGTTCGAGCCGCTCCGCCGCTACCCGCTCGGGGAGATGGCCTCGCACCTCCTCGGGTACGTCGGTGAGGTCTCGGACAAGGAGCTGGAGGATCCCGAGCGCTCCGACTACCTGAGCGGGGACCTGATCGGCAAGATGGGCATCGAGCGCCAGTACGAGAAGATCCTGCGCGGCATCTCGGGGAAGCGCTTCGTCGAGGTGAACGCCATGGGACGGAAGGCCGCCCTCCTGGGCGAGCGCCGCCCGGTGCTGCCGAAGCGCGGCGCGGCGCTCACGCTCACGATCGACGCGAACCTACAGAAGGCGGCGGAGCAGGCCTTCCAGCCCGGCGCGCGCGGCGCGGCGGTCGTGCTGGATCCGCGCACGGGGGAGGTCCTGGCCCTCGCGAGCAAGCCCAACTACGACCCCAACGAATTTTCGACCGGGATCAGCCAGGCGCGCTGGTCGCTGTTGAGCGAAGGGGGCAACTTCCCGCTGTTCAACCGCGCGATCCAGGCGGCCTATCCGCCGGGCTCCACCCTCAAGCCGTTCGTCGGGCTGGCAGGGCTCATGACCGGCGCCATTCAGCCCGGCACCACGTTCCGCGAGACCTGCGACGGGGCGTTCCAGTTCGGCCGCCGCTCCTTCCGCTGCTGGGACGCCAACGGCCACGGCACGCTCGCCCTGCGCGACGCCATCGCGCGATCCTGCGACGTCTATTTCTACCAGCTGGGAATCCGTCTCGGCCTGGAGCGCCTCTCCGACTTCATGAAGGGGCTGCACGTCTCCGACCGCGCGGGGATCGACCTGCCTCAGGAACGGCGCGGGCTCTTTCCGGACGTGGCGTGGTACGACAAGCACTACGGCGCGGGCCGTTGGAGCCGCGGGCTCGTCCTGAACCTCGCCATCGGCCAGGGGGAGATCGCGCTCACCCCGATCAAGCTGGCGCAGATGACGGCGCTGATCGCCAACGGCGGCACGCTGGTCCGTCCCCACCTGGTTCGCGAGGTGGACGAGGGGGGACGCCCGGTTCCGCTCGAAGATTCCACCGGGATGCACGTCGCCATCCCGCCGTCCTACGCCGCCACGGTGCGCGCCGCGATGGAGGCCGTCGTCGCCGATCCGCACGGGACCGGCTATGCCGCCAAGGTCGATTCGGTGCGCGTGGCGGGGAAGACCGGCACCGCGCAGACCCACGGGAACGACCACGCGCTCTTCATCTGCTTCGCGCCGGCCGAGAATCCGAGGATCGCGATGGCGGTGCTCGTCGAGAACGCCGGCCACGGGAGCACCGCGGCGGCGCCGATCGCGCAGAAGATCATGCAGGCCTTCTTCCATCCCGCCGCGGCCGAGAGCGCGCGCGTCGTGGCGAGCCGCTGACATGGCCAGCCTCCGCACACCGGGCGACGTCGACCGCCCGCTCCTCTTCGCCACCGTCACCCTGGCGCTGATCGGGATCGCGTTCGTCTTCAGCGCGACCTCGATGCCCTCGGCCGCGACCGAGCACGGGCTCTATCTGAAGCAGCTCATCTGGCTCGCGGTCGCGCTCGGCGGGGGCGCGCTCGCGGCGGCCGTGCCGTACCGGATCTACATGGGCCGAAGCGCCTGGCTGCTCTACGCCATGGGGCTCGTCCTGCTGGTGCTCACCCTCTTCATCGGGCACGTGGGGCTCGGGGCGCAGCGATGGCTGGGCTGGGGAGCGTTCAAGTTCCAGCCCTCCGAGCTCGCGAAGGTGGCGACGGTGGTGCTGCTCGCGAACTTCCTCTCCGAGCGGCGCCTGGACCTGACGCAGCTGCGCTCGCTGGTGAAGCCGTGCGTCGTGGCCGGGGTGCCGTTCCTGCTCGTGCTGAAGCAGCCCGATCTGGGGACCTCCGTCACCTTCCTCACGATCCTCTTCACGATGCTCTACTGGGCGGGGCTCCCGATCCTCTACCTGTTCCTCCTCGTGAGCCCCCTGATCAACGTGGCGGCCTCGTTCTATCTTCCGGCGTGGATCGTCTTCGCCGCCGTGCTCTCGGCGGTCCTCTACCGCTCGCGGCTGCGGCTCATGCCGATCCTCCTCGTCGTGGCGATCAATCTGGTCGTGGGGATCGTGACGCCGCAGGTCTGGAACCACCTCCAGCCCTACCAGCGCCAGCGCATCTCCACGTTCCTCGATCCGGCGGCCGATCCCTACGGCGCGGGCTACCAGATCATCCAGTCGAAGATCGCGATCGGGTCGGGGCAGGCGCTGGGCAAGGGGTTCCTGCACGGCAGCCAGAAGGCGCTCGCCTTCCTCCCCGAGCAGCACACCGACTTCATCTTCTCGGTGGTGGGGGAGGAGACCGGGTTCCTGGGGGCCGGGATCGTGACCCTCCTCTACTTCCTCCTCATCTACCGGGGGATCAAGATCGCCCACCGATCCCGGAACCGGTTCGGGAGCCTCCTCGCCATTGGATTGACCGCCATCTTTTTGTACCATGTCCTGGTGAACGTCTGCATGACGGTGGGACTCGCCCCCGTCACGGGGCTGCCCCTTCCGCTCCTGAGCTATGGCGGCACCTCGCTCCTGACCAGCTTCCTGCAGATCGGCCTGATCCAGAACATCGCCATGCGGTGGCGCGAGTACTGACCCGGGGAGATCCGTGCATCCAACCGTGGTGAAGTTCGGCTCGTTCGCGATCCACAGCTACGGGCTGCTCCTCGCGGTGGCGTTCCTGGCCGCGATCCAGCTCTTCCTCGCCCGCGGCCGCGCGCGGGGTCTCCCCGAAGACAAGCTGAGCACGCTGTCGCTCTGGCTCCTGGTTCTCGCCATCGTGGGCGGGCGGCTCCTCTTCGTGGCGACGCACTGGGACGAGTACAAGACCGACCCGATCGCGATCTTCCGATTGTGGGAGGGAGGGCTGATCCTCTACGGCGGCTACGCGCTCGCGATCGCCGGAGGGATCCTCTACGTGCGTCGCGCCGGGCTCTCGGTCTGGCGGGTGGGGGACGCGGCCGCGCCCAGCATGGCGCTCGGCGTCGGCATCGGACGCCTGGGCTGCTTCATGAACGGCTGCTGCTACGGGCTTCCGACGAAGCTTCCCTGGGGCATCACGTTCCCGCCCGAGTCCTACTCCAGCGCCGTCTTTCCGCACGAGGCGCTCCACCCCTCGCAGCTCTACATGTCGGGGGCGGGCTTTCTCCTCTTCTTCGCCCTTCTCGCACTGGACAAGAAACACCGCTTCGACGGCTGGCTCTTCTGGAGCTACATCGCCATGGACGCGGGGCTCCGCTTCCTGATCGACTTCACGCGCTACTACGACGAGACCGCGGTGCTCGGCACCTTCGGCGGGCTCACGTTCAACATCAACCAGCTCCTGAGCGTGGCCCTGATCGCGGTATCGCTCGCGATGCTGCGGATCCTCGCCGTGCGCGCGAAGCGGCACCCCGAGACCGGAGCGGGCGGCTACGAGGCGGAATCCGATTCCGGCTTCGCTCCCGAATCCCCGGCGGTCCCGGCCGCGGGCGAGCCCGCCGGAACGCCTCCCCCGGCCTGACCCGTGATCGACGCCGCGACGCGGCTCTACGCCGTGATCGGGCACCCCGTCGCCCACTCGCTCTCCCCGCTCATGCAGAACGCCGCGTTCCGCGCGGCGGGACAAAACGCCGCCTACGTGGCGCTGGACGTTCCGCCGCCGCGGCTGACCGAGGCGCTGGCCGGGCTCCATGCCACGGGCTTCGCGGGACTCAACGTGACGCTGCCGCACAAGGAGGAAGCGCTGCGCCTGGCGACGGCCGCGACCGAAGGGGCACAAGCCGCGGGCGCCGCGAACACGCTGCGCCGGGCGGAGGAGGGCTGGGAGGCCGACGCGACCGACGGGCCGGGCCTTCTCGCCTGGCTCGGGGCGCTGGGGATCTCCGCCGCCGGCGCGCGGGTCCTCGTCGTGGGGGCCGGGGGCGCCTCGCGAAGCGTCGCCGCCGCACTCGCCTCGAGCGGAGCCTCGGAGATCACCATCGTGAACCGCTCGGCGGAGCGCGCGGCCGCGGTCGCGTCGGCGGCGCGCCAGGGTGCGGGCCCGCGCGCTCGCGTCCAGGCCGCACCCTGGGCGGGAGCCGGCGAGGCGGCGGGTGCGTTCGATTTCCTGGTGCGCGCCGTTTCGGTCCTCGAGGTGGGAGCTGAGGAGCGCCGATGGTGGAAACGGGTGGCGCCCGGCGGCGTGGTTCTGGATCTGAACTATGGCTCGCGCGCGCGGGCCGCGCGCGAGGAGGCGCGGACGATGGGGATCCGGTTCGAAGACGGGCTCGCGCTCCTCGTGGAGCAGGGGGCGCTCTCCTACGAGTTCTGGACGGGGGAGCCGGCGCCGCGCGAAGCGATGCGCGAGGCGCTCGGATGATTGTGGCGCGCCGCCGTTTTGGAATGGGGGCGGGTCCCGCGCTTTCCGCCCTCGCGGGGGACGCCCTCGACTTCCTCGTGGGCCGCTCCTGCCTGGGATGCGGGGGGGCGCTCCCGCGCGGGGCCGTCGTGTGCGACGCCTGCGACGCGCGGGTGCCGCGCACGGGGACGGTTCTCTGCCTTCGCTGCATGCAGGAGGGGGGCGCTCCCGCCGGCGCGGCGCGTCCCGGCGGCGGCTGCCCGCGCCACGGATCGGAGCGGCTCCTGCTCGCCGGCCCCGCGTTCGAGCCGCCCCTCGATCGCGTCGTCCGGGCCTTCAAGTACTCCGGCGCGCGGGAGGCCCATCGCTGGCTGGCGTCGCTATTGCCGGAGCCGCCCGGGCGCGGCACGCCGGCGTGGCGGGAATACGTGCTCGTGCCCGCGCCGCTCCATCCGGCGCGGCGCGCGTGGCGCGGCTTCGACCAGGCGTTCCTGCTCGCCGGGACCGCCGGCGCGGCCTGGGGCATTCCGGTGCTCCCGGCCCTGGAGCGCCGGCGCGACACCCCGCCGCAAGCCCGGACCGATGCCGGCGCGCGCCGGGAGAACGTGCGGGGCGCCTTCACGCTCGCGCCGGGCTCTTCGCATTTCCTGCGTTCCCGCCCGGTCCTGCTCGTGGACGACGTCGCCACGACGGGGAGCACGCTCCTCGAAGCCGCCTCCGCGCTCGAGACGGCCGCCCCTTCCTGGGTCCTGTCGCTCGCCTTCGCTCACGGAGGGCTTCCCGGCGCGCCGGAACCCGCGTTCTCGACGCGGGTTGCGGCTGCCCCGCCGGTGTGATAGATTCTGCGACTTGGCAAATTGGGCCGGGTGCGCCCGGTTTGCCATAAACTTCGCTGACCCAACTGCTTGCTGACCGGCTTCCTCCCGGAGGGGGACATGGAAAAACTGCGACTGCTGGACGAGGCCTACCTGCCGACGGTCACCAAGCCGAGCCGGTACACGGGTAGCTTCCTCCACGCCCTCCGGAAGGACCCTTCGAAGGCTTCGGTCCGGGTGCTCCTCTGCTTTCCGGACCTCTACGAGATCGGGATGTCCTATCTCGGGCTGAAGATCCTCTACCACCTGATCAATCGTCGCGAGGACGGGCTGGCGGAGCTCTGCTTCACGCCGTGGGGCGACATGGAGAAGCTGATGCGCGCCGAGGGGATTCCCCTCTACTCGCTGGAATCGCGCACGCCCGCCCGCGCGTTCGACCTGATCGGCTTCTCGCTGCAGTACGAGCTGGCCTACACCAACGTGCTCACGATGATCGACCTCGCGGGGATGCCGCTCCGCACGAAGGACCGCCGCGAGGACGACCCGATCGTCATCGCGGGCGGCCTCTGCACGGTGAACCCCGAGCCGATCGCGCCCTTCATCGACGCCTTCGTCGTGGGCGACGGCGAAGAGGTCATGATGGAGCTGTGCGACATCGCCGCCGAGCGCCGCCGGACGAAGATGCCGCGCGCCGAGGCGCTGCGCCGCATGGCCGCGCTCGAGGGCGTCTACGTGCCCGCGCTCTTCGCCGAGGTGCGCAATCCCTGGGGCTTCGTCGCGCGGGAGCCGCTGCCGGGGACGCCGGTCGCGCGGCCGCGCTTCCGCTTCGTGCCGTCCCTCGACCCGAGCTACGTGCCCGAGAAGCCGCTCATCTCCCCGACCGAGATCACGCACGACCGCCTCGGCGTCGAGGTGATGCGCGGATGCACGCGCGGCTGCCGCTTCTGCCTGGCCGGCTACATGAACCGCCCGCTGCGCGAGAAGCGCGCGGACCAGGTGGCGAAGGAAGTGCAGTGCGGGATCGTCCACGCGGGGTGGGACGAGGTCTCGCTCCTCTCCCTCTCGACCACCGACTACAAGCAGCTCCCCGTTGTGCTGCACGAGCTGGACCGCTTCACGAACGAGCTGGGCGTGTCGGTGTCGCTCCCCTCGACGCGCGTCGGGACGCTCGCGCCTTCGGTGGCCGACAAGATCGGCCAGGGACGAAAGGGCAGCATCACGTTCGCCCCCGAGGCGGGCACGCAGCGGATGCGCGACGTGATCAACAAGGGGATCGACGAGGCGGAGCTCGAGTACTCGGTCAAGCTGGCGCGCGACCAGGGGTGGGGCGGCATCAAGTTCTACTTCATGATCGGCCTCCCGACCGAGATGGACGAGGACGTGGACGGGATCGCGGAGACGCTCCGGAAGTCGCAGGAGTGGGCGCGCGGCGGGAACAAGCGCATGCACTTCAACGTGGGGATCTCGCCGCACGTTCCGAAGCCGCACACGCCGTTCCAGTGGGAGATCCAGGACGACATGGAGACCCTCTGGCGGAAGATCGACCGCCTGAAGACGGGCTTCCGCGGCATGGGCAACGTGCGCCTGAAGTGGCGCGATCCGAAGACCGCGTTCCTCGAGGGCGTCTTCGCGCGCGGCGACGTGCGCACCGGCGACGCGCTGGAGGCGGCGTGGCGGCTGGGCGCGCGGTTCGACGGGTGGTCGGAGTGCTTCGACTTCGATCTCTGGATGCGCGCGTTCGAGCAGGTCGGCATGGACCCCGCGGTCTATCTGCGCCCGCGCGACCTGGAGGAGACGCTCCCCTGGGACCACATCCGCACGCCCGTGGTGAAGAAGTTCCTGGTCGCCGAGCGCGCCAAGGCCTACGCGGCCGCGCTCACGCCCGACTGCCGCGACCACGCCTGCTACCGCTGCGGCGCCCCCTGCTTCACCCCGAAGGCGCGCGAGGGGCGGCGGGTCTCGCTGCAGCTGGCGCCGGGCCAGGGGAAGGATCCCGACTCGCTCGCGTTCGCCGTGCCCGCCGATATCACGACCGCCGACATCGAGGCGCGCGTCCAGGAGCTGCAGTCGGCTCCGATCGAAGCGATGACGACGCCGCCCGCGCCGGAGCCGATCCCGCCCGCGCCGGAGCCGATTCCGCCCGCGCCGGAACCGGCGAAGCCGGCGAACGGCAACGGATTGGCGCCGGCGGACCTCCGTTATGGCCGCCGGCGGCGCGCATGGCCCACCGTGGCCGCGCGCGGGACGCAGGGCACCCGCTATCGGGTCGCGTTCGAGAAGATGGGGATCGCGCGCTTCACCTCCCATCTCGACCTGGTCCGCATCTTCGACCGGGCGATCCGCGTGGCCAAGGTTCCGATCGCCTACTCGCAGGGGTTCAACCGCCACGCCAAGATCGCCTACGGACCGCCGCTCCCGCTGGGGGCGACGAGCCGCGGGGAATACTTCGACCTGGAGCTGGCGCAGGCGTGCCCCTGGTCGGCCGTCCTCGCGATGAACGACATCCTGCCGGAGGGGATCACGATCACCGACGGCCGTCCGTTCGTGAAGTCGTCCGAGTCGCTGATGGCCGCCATCGGCCGCGCCGACTGGAACGTGGCGCTCACCGGCTATCTCATGGACCGCCTGGCCCGGGGCGAGGAGGTGCACCGCGTGCGCCGCGAGCTGGAGGAGAGCGTGGCGCGCTTCCGCGCCGCTTCCGACTGGCCCGTCACCAAGTCCAGCCATATGCAGAAGGGGCGCACCGTGAACGCGCGCCCCGCCGTCGGGAGTCTCGAGCTCCTCGAGGACGGAGCGACCCTCGGGGTCCGGCTCTCGTCGCGGCTCCAGGCGCCCGGCTACCTGCGCCCGGACCTCCTGTTCAAGAGCCTCCTGCCTACGTTCGAATTCGATCCGCGCCTCCTCGTGGTCTC
>DATJEJ010000250.1:0-19887 GCA_035496795.1 Candidatus Omnitrophota bacterium | reverse complement strand
CCCATAAGGAGGTGGCCCGGTCCGGCATCGTTGCGTACATGGCCCGACGGAGACAGTAGACGGCACCGCGACTTGCGCTGGCGCAAGTTAATATATAAATTAACATGCCCCAGGGCATGTTGCGAAGCGTGCTCCGACTTACAACAGCACCCCGGCCAGGAGGATCTTCGCCGTCGTGAAGTAGATCACCAGCCCCGTGACGTCGACGAGCGTCGCGACGAACGGTGCAGATGCCGTCGCTGGGTCGAGGCCCAGCCGACGCAGGCCGAAGGGGAGCATCGATCCGACGAGGGTGCCCCAGAGCACGACGCCGACGAGGCTGGTGGCGACGGTCATGGCGATCATGAAGTGGTGCGCGCCGTAGGTGTGAAAGAGCGCCTGCCAAATCAGGATCCGCGCCATTCCGATCGTCGCGAGGATGGTGCCCAGGCCCAGGCCGGAGAGGATCTCCCGGCGCATCACGTGCCACCAGTCCCGGAGGCGGACCTCGCCGAGCGACATGGCGCGGATGACCAGCGTGGTCGCCTGGCTTCCGGAATTGCCGCCGCTCGAGATCACGAGCGGTACGAAGAGGGCGAGCACCACGGCGCGCGCGATCTCCTGCTCGAAGTAGCCCATCGCGGTCGCGGTCAGGCTTTCCCCCAGGAAGAGCGCGGCGAGCCAGCCGGCGCGCTTCAGGATCATCTGCTTCACGCTGAGGCGCAGGTAGGGCTCGTCGAAGGCCGCGGTACCGCCGATCTTCTGGATGTCCTCCGTGGCCTCTTCGCGCACCACGTCGACGATGTCGTCGACGGTGACGATCCCCTTCATCCGTCCTTCCGCATCGACGACCGGGATGGCGATGAGGCGGCTCTCGGAGAAGAGCCGGCTCAGCTCCTCCTGGTCCATCGACTCGGGAGCCGTGACCAGCTCGGTTCGCATGACGTCCTGCACCTGCTGCTCGGGGCGCGCGAGGAAGAGCTCGCGGTAGGAGACCACCCCCATCAGCCCCTGGTCGGGACCGAGCACGTAGGCGTAGGGCAGCGACACGGTCTGCTCGCTGGCCTGCCGGCGGAGGTAGGTCAGCGCCTCGTCCGCGCTCATATCGGGGCGCACCCGCGCGTAGCGCGGGTTCATCAGCCCGCCGGCGTCATCCTCGGCATAGGCGAGCAGCGCGTGCACGTCCTTGCGCGTGGGCTCGTCGAGGAGCTGGAGGAGCGCGTCGCGGTGCTCCGCTCCGGCTTCCTGGATCAGGTCGGCGGCGTCGTCGGGTGGGAGGAGCCGCACCCAGGAGCGGCGCTCGGGCGCGGGCAGGGCCAGGAGCAATTCGGTCTGATCGCGGGCGGACAGCTCGAGAAAGAGATCCTCGGCCTCCGGCCGGGGCAGCGCCCGGAAGCTCTCGATCCGGTCCTCGGGAACCAGGAGATTCCAGGCCTCCCGGAGGTCTTCGACCGAGAGCCTCTCGGCGACTTCGGAATCGGAATCGGGCGGTGCCATGCGATCGCCTCCGTGGGTGCCGGGCTTCGCGGCAGCCGGGCTCGTCTTCGAGTGGCGCCCATCCTAGTGGAAGGCTCCGCAAACGGGCAACCGAAGCATCGTTCCCGCATCGTTTTTCTTCCTTCGCGGCGCGGCTCGGATACAATGCGGCGCATGGCGGCTCGCCCCACGGAAGGGCGGTGACGCGGCCTCATGGCGCGACACAGGCCCACCATGCTCGTCGTGGATGACGATCCCGGCTCCTCGGGACTCCTCCGCGACATCTTTCAGCAGGAAGGCTACGAGGTGACCCTCGCCGCCCGCGGGGAAGAAGCGCTCGCCCTCGTTCCCGCCCGCCCCTTCGACGTCGCGCTCTGCGACGTGCAGCTTCCCGACATGGACGGCATCGAGCTCCTGCGCCGCATTCGGCGCGCCATGCCCGGCGCCGCGGTGATCATGGTGACGGCCTTCGGCACCTACGAGACCGCCATCAAAGCGCTTCACGAAGGCGCTTTCGACTACGTGCGAAAGCCGTTCACGCTTCAGGAGGTGCGGCTCACCGTGGAGCGCGCCATGGAGCGCCGCCGGCTCCAGAAGAGCGCCGCGGCCGCTGGCGCGGCCTCCGCCGAGAGCGCGGAGGCGCGCCCGATCATCGGGCGGAATCCGGCGATGGTGGAGCTGTTCAAGCTGGTCTCCCGCGTGGCCGCAACCAAGTCGAGCGTGCTGATCCAGGGCGACAGCGGCACCGGAAAAGAGCTGATCGCGCGGACGATCCACCAGGGAAGCCCGCGGTCCACGCGCCCCTTCGTCCCGGTGAACGTGACGAGCCTCTCCGAGACGCTCCTCGAGTCGGAGCTCTTCGGGCATGTCAAAGGCGCCTTCACGGGCGCGATCGAGCGCCGCCCGGGCCTCTTCGTCGAGGCGAATCACGGCACCATCTTCCTGGACGAGATCGGAGACATGTCGCTCCCGATGCAGGCCAAGCTGCTTCGCGTGCTGCAGGAGCACGAGCTGAAGCCGGTGGGGGCGAACGAGACGATTCCGGTCGACGTGCGGATGGTGACGGCGACGCATCAGGACCTCGACGCGCTCGTGCGCGCGGGGCGATTCCGCGAGGACCTCTATTACCGACTGAACGTGGTCACCCTGCGGGTGCCTCGGCTGGCGGAGCGTCCCGAGGACATTCCGCCCCTGGCGGAGCACTTCCTCCGCCGCTTCGGCGCGCTCTCCAACCGGCCGCTCCTGGGGTTTTCGGCTTCGGCCATGTCCGCGCTCCAGGCGTACGGCTGGCCGGGCAACGTGAGGGAGCTGGAGAACGTGGTCGACCGCGCGGTCGCGCTCGCGCCGGGGTCGATCGTGGAGCTGACCGATCTCCCCGATAAGCTGATCGTGCATGCCCGCACGGGCACCCGGGAAAGCCAGGGCGGGCGCGGGGAAATCCGGCGGGCCACCCTGGACGAGACGATCCAGGAGTACGTGCTCCAGGTGCTGGAGGATGTGGGTGGCAACAAGACCGAGGCGGCCCGGGTGCTCGGCGTTCCCCGAAGGACCCTGTACCGCATGCTGGAGCGCTACGGCGCGGTGCGCTCCCGCAAGTCGAGATTGAGACGAGACGTCCCGTCTGTGTCTCAATGACTCATAATTCCATAATCAATTGATGTGCAGCAAATTGCCATGATCGAGGCCCCTTTAATGGGCCATATGGTCACACATCCACCCTCCGTGGCCGCGCCTCCTCTGATGCGTCAAATTTGACACATCAAACGTGTTAACACTTGAAAAATAAATAGTTACGTTCCCGCCTACGCCACACTACCTAGACCCTTCACCGCATGGCACGGTGGGTGCCATAGGCCGAGCCGCCAGGGGAGTCTGGACTCTCTCGGGCCCTCGGACCGAAGCTCGACGTGATGGGGCAAGGGTCCTCGCCTCGCGAGTCACGCAAGAACGCTCGTGAAGGCCAGGAAAGCGGTGAAGGGGAGAGATGCCGGCGCGTGGGAAGGCACGGCACTCCGATCGAGCGTGGTTCCGGGGGACCGAGAGGGTAAGAACAGGCCCTCGGTTGTGACGGCAGACTCGCGAACGATAAGCCCCCCACACTTCGCGAGAGCCGCCCGCCGAGGGCCTGATTTCGTTTCTCTCGTGGACACGCCCCTCCGCGGTTTCTAGACTTAACCTCCCGTGAACATCCGCTCCATTCCTTCCGGATTCGCGCGCCTCCGTCCGACGCTGCTTGCCGTATCGGTGCTCGCCGTCGCGGCCGCCGCCTTTTCGGCGCCCGCGGCGCCTCCGCGCCCGCCCGCCGCGAACCCGTCCGCCAAGCCGACTCCCGACGTCATCGGCGTCGTGGACGGCGTCCCCATCATGCAGAGCGAGTGGGATCGCCTGGCCGCCCCCTACTTCCAGGAGGTCGAGGCCAAGGCCGGACGGAAGCTGAGCGACGACGAGAAGCGACTCCTCCGGAAGAACCTGCTCGACGAGCTGATCCGCGAACGGCTGTGGCTGGCCGACGCCCATCGCCGCGGGATGAGGGTGAACGAGGATGTCGTGGACGCGCGCATGAAGGAGAACGCCTTCTTCAAGGTGAAGGGGAAGGTGGACGAATCGAAGTTCCTCGCCTTCAAGCGCTCGCCGACGTCGAACTACGCGCTGCTGCGCGACCAGGTGGCGATGGGGATCCTTCTCGAGGACTACGCGCGGTGGATGGAGCGGCGGTTCGGACCGCGCGAGCCCGAGGTGCGGAAGGCCTACCAGGACCTGGCCAGCCAGGCTTCGGTTCGCTACTTCGTGCTGGGGCCGGAGGCGGTGTCGCTGGAGCCGGAAGCGGAAGCCAGGCAGATCCGCGCCTACTACGAGGCGCACCAGCAGGAGTTCCAGTCTCCTGATTCGGCCTGGATCCAGTACGTGCGGGTTCCCATCGAGGCGGCTTCCGGCGATTCGGCGAAGGATGCCGCCATCGCCGGCGCTCAGAAGGCCGCGACCGACCTGGTCGGAGCGATGCAGTCTGGCGCGCCGGTCGAGACGGCGGCGAAGGTTTACGGCGGGCTCCACGACACGGGCTGGTTCCGCCTGTCGGATCCGATTCGCGGGCTCGGACGTTCCGAGGCGATCCAGGACGCGATCCGCGGCGCCGCTCCCGGCACGTGGGTCAAGACGCCGATCCGGGCGGGCGCCCACTACGTCGTGATCCGCCTGGTGGACCGCCGCGCCGCGCGCATCCAGAGCTTCCGCGAGGTGGCCGGCCAGGCGAAGCGGCGGGCCGACGCACAGATCCGCGAGGGGCTGGCGGATTCCCTCGGACGGGAGGAGCTGCGCCTCCATCCGCAGACGTACGCCGTGCCCCGCCTGGCCGCCACCGTGATCGCGCGCTCGTCGGCCGAGATCGACACCGGCGCCGCTCCCAGCTCCAAGGAGATCCAGAAGCTCCTCGAGAAGCGGCGGAAGGAGGCCAAGATCAAGAAGTCGAACCGCGCCTGGCTCGACTCGCTGGCCGCGGCACTCCCGGCCGAGGTGCGCAAGCAGCGGCGCGACGAAGCGATCCAGCGCGCATTCCGCGAAACCGTGGCGCGCCTGCGAAGCGGCGCCCCCGGCGCGCGCGTGGCGAACGAGACGGGCGGGGTCGCGCAGGCGGTGGACCTCTACCGCGGACAGCCGATCGAAGAGCCGATCCTGCTCGAGGGCTCGTTCCTCGATTCCCTCTACACGATGCGGCCAGGCGTGGTCGTCGGCCCGCGGGCGGCGCACGACTCCCTGTTCGTGGTGCGCGTGGACCGGATCGATCCCGGGTTCGTGCCGCCCTACGAGGCCGTCCGCCAGGCGGCGAGCTCGAACGCTCAGATGGTCAAGCGCTGGGCGCTGGAGAAGGACGCCGAGACCTACTACGAGGCCCACAAGGAGGACTTCAAGACGAAGCCGGAGTGGATCTTCGATTACGTCTACTTCAAGCGGGCGCACCCCGACAGCGTTCCGGTCCCCGACAGCGCGATCGCGGCCTACTACAACGAGCACCCGCTCGAGTTCACCACACCGGCGACGGCGAAGCCTCGGATCATCCTCTTCCAGTACCGGCCGGCCGACGGTCCCGAGGCGCGCGACAAGGCGCTCCAGCGGGCGAACGCGGCACACGACCGGATCGCGAAAGGGGAAGACTTCGCCGCGGTCGCGAAAGAGGTCTCGGACGACCGCGAGAGCGGGGAGCAGGGAGGCCTCATCGGAGACGTGACCAAGAGCCGCCTCATGAAGGAGCTGGCCGACGTGATCTTCACGATCCCGGTCGGCCAGGTCAGCGACGTGGTCGAGGCCCGGAGCTCCTTCCACCTGATCAAGGTGGACGAGCGCACCGGGGACACGCTCCGGCCGCTGTCCGAGGCGCGCTCCGAGATCCAGACCGTGCTGGGACAGCCCGTGGCCGATTCGCTCGCCTTCCTCGCGGCCAGGCAGTTCATCGATTCGCTCCAGGCCGGGGCCTCGTTCGATTCGCTGGCCGCCGCGCACGGCGGCGCGTTGCGCAGCGGCCCCACCCAGGCGGGCGAGGCGCTGCCCGGAATCGGTCCCTTCGAGACCGTGGCCACGGCGATCGGCGACATCGCCGACGGCGCCACGACCCCGGAGCCGGTGCAGGTGGGCGAGGGATACCTGGTCGCGCGGCGGGTCCGCGAGGTGGAGCCGGCCCCCGCACCGTTCGCGGAGATCAAGGAGCGGGTGATCGGCGAGTACCAGATGTCCCAGCGGCGCGCCCTGGCCGACTCGGTGGACCAGAGGCTGCGCGAGGCGGTCGCGCACGGCGAGAACGTCGAGGCGCTCTTCGACGGCCTGGGCGGGATGCGGATGAGCCGCCCCTTCGCGCGCTCGGGCCCGATCCCCGACTTCAAGGATCGCGACCCCCGCGTGGCGAGCGACTCGGTGCTCCTCGAGCGGATCTTCACGAGCCGCCCCGGCAAGGTGCTTCCTCCCGTGAAGAGCTCGATGGGGACGATCTACATGATCGTGGAGAGCGTCACGGTTCCGCCCGCGGTGGACTTCGCGCGCCACCGCGACGAGGTGTGGCGGGACATCGTGGACCGCCGCATCGAGGCGTGGACCGCGCGGCTCCGCTCCCGCGCCCAGGTCGTGGTGTACCGGAAGGATCTGAAGTCCCTTCTCGCCGCAGGCTGATCCGGTCTAGGATCATGACTCCTCGAGCTTCGTCGTGCCGCGGCTCCCTCGTCAGGAGGAAGCCTTGGAGCCGGAGCGCCGTCTGGAACTTCACGAGATCGACCAAGCGGATCGCCCGCGCGAGCGTCTGCTCGAGCTGGGCGCCGGCGTCCTCACCGACGCCGAGCTGATCGCGGTGCTGTTGGGAACGGGGAGCGCGGGCACGCCGGCGCTCGCGGCGGCGGCCCGGGTGACCGGGGCGGTCAACGTGCGGCGCCTGCACCAGGCCGCGCCCGAGGACCTGCTCACGATCCGAGGCGTCGGGCGCGCGCGCGCGGCGCAGCTCCTCGCGGCGGCCGAGCTGGGTCGCAGGCTCTGGCCCGACGGCGACACGACGCCGCTCGTGCGCGGTCCCGAGAGCGTCTACGAGCTGACGCGCGACATCCGCGCGATGAACCGGGAGCACTTCGTGGGCTTCTATCTGAACTCCCGAAACCAGGTCCTGCGGCGCGAGATCATCTCGATCGGGAGCCTGAACGCGAGCATCGTCCATCCGCGCGAGGTCTACCTGCCGGCCGTCGCGATGTCCGCGGCGAGCGTGGTGCTCGCCCACAACCATCCCTCGGGGGATCCGACCCCCAGCGAGGAGGACCTGGCCATCACGCGGCGCCTGCTCGAAGCCGGACGGATCCTGGGCATCGACCTCCTCGATCACGTCGTCGTCGCGCGGGAGAGCTACGCCAGCTTCAAGGAGCGGAGGCTCCTGCGTGGCTGAGCGCGCGGCGCGCTGGGCCGTGGCGCTGGCGCTGCTCGCGGCCGGCTGCTCCGGCGCGCGAGGGCCCTCCGTCCGCCCCGGCGCCGGGACGTCGTCCGACCCCGCCGCGCTGATCGCCGAGGCCGACACCGCGATCGCGGCCGCGGACGCGGCCACGGCGCGGCGCGCGCTGGACCGCGCCCTCGCCCTGGCACCCGAGAGCGCGCCGGTCCATCTCGCCCGGGGCCGATTCTTCACCGCGATCCGCCGCTACCGGGACGCCAAGTCGGAGCTGGACCGGGCGGCCGCCCTCGATCCTCGAAGCCCGGAGCCTTCCTATCTCCTCGGCGTCGCCTATCTCGCGGACGGGCAGAAGGAGCCCGCGCGCTCCTCCTTCGCCAGAGCCCTCGAGCTGGATCCGGGTCACGCCCGCGCGCGCGAGGCGCTCGCCGGACTGCTCGAGGGGAGCTACGTGGCGGCCGGCATCCCCGGGGATTACACCAAGCTGGGCGGCCATCCCACGGTGTCGCGCGGCGAGCTGGGGGTGATCCTCGCCGTCGAGCTCGGGGCCGATCCCGACCGCGCCGCCTGGCGGTCGGACGAGGTCCAGCGGCTCAACTGGCCGGAGCTGGACCAGGCCTGGGGCGCCCGATGGCTCCGCGCCTCCGTGGTGCGGCACTGGATCGAGGCTTTTCCGGACGGGTCCCTCCATCTGGACGACCCGATGACGCGCGGACAGCTCGCGCTGATCCTGGCCAGGCTGGGAACCGAGAGTGGCCGGTGGAAAAGATCGCGGGCCGGCGCCCCGGACACGGTGTTCGTCGACCTCGGGGCGCGCCACTACCTGGCGCGCGCCGCGGCGGAGGCGGTCCGGCTCGGGCTCCCCCTTCGAGAAGGGAAGTTCGAGCCGCTCGCGGCCGCCACGGGGGACGAGGCGCTCCGCTCGGTTCGCGGGCTCGCGCGCCTCCTGGGAGCCGTTCCGGTCGTGCGGACGGAGCCGGGCACCGGCTGAGATCGAGACTGGCGCGTGACTTGGGACGGCGCGCCCCGCAGCCCACCGATCCCCCGGAACCGGCCGCGCGGATAATGGTAAAATTACGGGGTGACCCGTTCTCTGGCCGTCAGCATCTCGCGTTTCCGCACCGCCATCCTCTCGGCCGCGATCAGCCTCCTCGTGCTCGTTCCGTCCTCACGCGTGGGGGCCGCGCCGGTCTCCCCGTCCCCGGCCGTTCGAGGCCCGGAGCGCAGCCTGGGCGACGTTGCGCCCGTCGCTGGCGTCCGCGCCTCGCGCGCACCCGCCCTCAGTACCACCGACACGATCACGGTCTTCCACGCCGATTTCGAGACCTTCTCCAGCCCCGGCAACGAAGGGGGATGGACCCACGTGGACAAGTCGGGCACGCCGACGGCATGGCACATCGCTCCGACGGTGGCCTGCCAGGGTAACGCCTTCTGGGCCGGGCTCATCGATTCCACCTGGACCGGCGATCCCGACCGGCATGGCTACGACAACAACTGGGTCCAGACGCTCACCAATTACGTCGATCTGACGGGAGCCAGCTCTCCGGTCAAGCTCGGCTTCAAGCACCGCCTGAACCTGGAACCCGGCTTCGATTTCGGATACGTCCAGGTGAACGATCCCGAGGTCGACGACTGGATCACCCTCGCATCGTTCACGGGAAAGATTCCCAGTTCAGGCGTCTGCGACACGTTCAGCGTCCAGATTCCCGACTCGATCATCGCCAAGGGCCCGGTGGTCCGGTTCCGCTTCCTGCTGACGACCGACGTCCAGGGGAGCTCGGCCGACGGGCTCTACCCGGACGGTGAGGGATGGTCGGTCGACAACGTGACCGTGAGGGCGGGGGCGGCCGACCTGCGCTTCTTCGACGACATGGAGGCGGGGACCGGTACCTGGAGCGTCTCCACCTTTCCGTCGGTGGGTGATTTCTGGAGGGTGACCAATGCCGGGAACACCCAACAGCTCTGCAATTCCAACACGTCGAAGGCCTGGACTCCGATCGAGCCGCTGACCGGCAACCTGGTCCCTCGCATCGACGACCAGCTGATCTCACCGCGCGTCGCCACCAACGGCGCCGACCAGGTGTTCCTCGCCTTCGACGTCTACCGAAACCTGCCGTTCGGCGGCTGCTTCTACTACGGCCTGGGTGTGCGTTCGAAGCAGCCGGGCCTGCCCTGGTCCAACTGGATCGATCCGACGGGACTCCTCTATTACGGCAGCGAGAACGAGTGGCTGCGGCAGAGCGTGTCCCTGGCGAGCGCGGCCGGCGCCGATTCGGTGCAGGTGCGCTTCGAGATCAAGGACTACGGCGCCATCCTCTGCGACGGCGTGTCCTCGGCGCCCGGGACCCTGCTCTACTTCGACAACGTGGACATCCGGGTGCTCGGGCTGGCGGGTCCCTCGCTGGCCACGTCCGAATCGAGCCTGATGAACGACACGTTCAAGACCACCACCTTCCTCGGCAATGACAACTTCAACACGCCCCGCGGCGACAGCACCACCGTCCGGGTCGGAGCCTCCCAGGGGTTGAAGCTGGCGCAGTTCTGGTACAGCCTGAACGGAGCCCCGTTCACGTCGACGCCGCTCGTGCCGGTGGGCGCGGCGGCTCCCGACATCTACTACGGGGACGTGCCGGCGGGCGCCTACCCTCGGGGAACGCAGCTTCGCTACTACTTCAGCGCCACCGACTCGACCAATGCCGTGGCCACGCTTCCGGTCGACGTCCCGAGCCACTACTTCACGGCCAGCATCCTTCCCGGCACCTACACGCCGACGGGGGCGTGCCCGACCGACAGCGCGCGCGTGCTCTACGTGAACGCCTTCGCCGGACCCGATGCGACGACCGGCGTGGACCAGGGGCTGGCCGCGCTCGGCGTGCGCTACGACCGCTTCGACGTGAATTCGGCCTCGGCGGGTCTCGGCAACACGCCCGGCGGCGGCGATCCCGCCAACAACGGCGTGTTCTGGCCGGGGGTGAGCGCCGCGACGCTCGCCACCATGTACTCAGCGATCATCTGGGACGTGGGGGAGCGCTCCCAGCTGACGCTGAGCGCACAGGACCAGGCTCTGCTCACCGCCTGGCTCGGGACCAGCGGGAAGAATCGCGGCCTGATCCTGGCCGGGGACAACCTCGCCTACGATCTGACGACCAACGGCGCCGATACGGGGACCTTCCTCTCCTGCACCGTGGGCGCGACGTTCGGACGGGACATCTGGGAGACAGCGCCCCAGGATTCGCTTCTTCCCACGCTGACGGGCGCATCGGGGACGCGGATCGCCTCGGAGCCCTTCCCGCTGAACGGCGGCTGCCCCAACCTGAACCGCTTCGACGCGTTCTCCGTGTCGGCCTGCGCCGGGTCCGGCGGCCGGGCATGGCTGCGCTATCCGAACACGCTGATGGCGGGGACGGAGCGGCGCGCGGCCCTGGCCGGCACCGACAGCGCGCGCGTCGTGATGCTCGGATTCTCCCTGGCGGGCATTCCGAGCGCGGCGCGCCGGAATCTCCTGCTCTGGCGCACCCTGGTCGAGGAGATGGAGACCCCGTACTGCACCACGCCGACCTCGGTGGAGCTGAGCGAGGGCGTGCCGGCCGCTCCCGATCGGATCGATTCGCCGGCGCCGAACCCCTTCAATCCCTCGACCGTGATCCGCTTCACGGTGGGGCGCCCCGGACGGGTCCGCGTGACCGTCTACAACGTCGCGGGGGCGCGGGTCCGCGTCCTCGTGGACGCGCCGCTCCCGCCTGGAGAGCACTCGGTGCGCTGGGACGGCAAGGACGATCGCGGCCGCGATGTCGGGAGCGCCGCCTACTTCATCCACATGGACACCGCCGAGGGCTCCCGGTCGCGCAAGGCCGTACTCCTGCGCTAGATCCGGCGGGGGTTGCGCCCGGCGCCTCCAGGCCCTATTCTCGGTTCAGCAGACATCCTTCGGGGCGGGGTGAAAGTCCCCACCGGCGGTCATAGCCCGCGAGCCCGGGGCCACGGTCCTGGGCAGGATCCGGTGCGATTCCGGAGCCGACAGTCACAGTCTGGATGGGAGAAGGATGATCGTAGGATGGGTCCGCCGCTTCCTGGCGCTATGGGCCTTCCGGCCGCCCCGCGGGTGTCTGCCTGCGGGGTTTTTTCATTGAGCCTTTCATCGCCGATAGGAACGAACGAGGCCCGGACGGGGACGGGAGCGGATGCCGCGCGCCCGAGCGCCGCGGAGGACCGCGCCATGGCGGAAGCGATCCGCTGGGCGCGCCGCGGCGTGGGCACCACCCACCCGAATCCGCGCGTGGGCGCGGTCGTGCTCCGCGGCGGGTCCGTCGTCGCGCGCGGCTGGCACGAGCGCGCCGGCGAGGCCCACGCCGAGACGCGGGCGCTCCTCGAGGCGGGACCGGCCGCTGCCGGCGCGACCCTGGTGGTGACCCTGGAGCCCTGCGCGCACGTGGGCCGCACGCCGCCCTGCGTCGACGCGATCCGGGAGGCGAAGATCCGGCGCGTGGTGGTCGGGATGGTCGATCCGAACCCGCTCGTGGATGGGAAGGGAGTCGAAGCGCTCCGCCGCGCGGGCATCGAGGTGGTGCTCGGTCTTCGCGAGGAGGAATGCCGGGCGCTCAATCCGCCGTATCTCAAGTGGCGCGCCACCGGACTTCCCTGGGTCACGCTCAAGTCGATGGTTTCCCTGGACGGAAGGGTCGCCTCCCAGAACGGCGAGTCTCGCGGATTGGGCGGCCCCGAGGAGCAGCGCCTGGTGCACCGGCTGCGTTCCGAGAGCGACGCGGTGCTGATCGGTTCGGGCACGGCGCTGCGGGACGATCCGCTCCTCACCGCGCGGCTCGGCCGCCGGCGCAAGGGGGCAAAGCCCTGGCGCGTGGTGCTCGACTCGGCGCTCCGCACGCCGCTCGATTCGAAGCTGGTGCGGACCGCGGCCGCGGCACCGCTCGTGCTCGCCACCTGCTCGCCCGACGCGGGGCGCGCGGGGGAGTACGAGGCGCGCGGTGCCGTGGTGTGGCGCTTCGAGCCCGACGCGCGGGGTCGCGTCCCCGCGGGCGATGTGCTGCGCCGCCTGGCGGCCGAGGGCCGCTACGCCGTGCTCGTCGAGGGAGGGCCCACGGTGCACACCACGCTCCTGCGCGAGGGTCTCGCCGACGAGGTGGCGGTGGGGATCGCGCCGGTGCTCCTGGGAGGCGCCTCCGCGCCGACCTGGACCGCCGATCTCGGCAGGGAGGGCCTGGAGGAGGCGATCCCTGTGGGTCCGCTCGCGGTGCGGCGCCTGGGACGGGATATCTGGCTCTCCGGACCGATCGAGCCGGCGCGGCGGACCGTGCCGCGCGAGGAGGAGGGTCATGTTTAGCGGCATCGTGGTGCGCGTCGGAACCGTGGAGCGGGTCTGGAGCGCGCCCGGAGGAACGGGCCTCGCGATCCGGTCGGGATTCGAATCCGACCCCGAGCCCGGAGCGAGCGTCGCCGTGAACGGCGTCTGCCTCACGGTGGAGCGCGTGCGGGACGGCCTGTTCGAGGCGACCGCCGTGCCGGAGACCGTCGCACGCACCACGCTCGGTACCCTGGCGGCCGGTTCACGCGTCAATCTCGAGCGCGCGCTTCGGGTGGGCGACGAGCTGGGCGGCCACTGGGTGCAGGGGCACGTGGACGCCGTCGCGACCGTGGTATCCGTGGAGCGGGAGAAGGACGGGGTGCGCGTCGGGATCGAGACGCCGGAGGCGCTCCGCCACCTCGTCGCGATGAAGGGCTCGGTCGCGGTGGACGGCGTGAGCCTCACCGTGGCGGGGCGGAACGACACCCGCTTCGAGGTGGCGCTCATCCCGTACACGCTGGAGCACACGATCGCCGGCGATTACGCGAAGGGAACGCGGGTGAACCTGGAAGCCGACCTGATCGCCCGCTACCTGGAGCGCCTGCTCGCGGCCGAGGCGCCGGCGCGATGAGCACGAACCCAAGGAGAGCTGGATGACCCAGGCCGAGCGGAGAGCCCTGCACGGCGCGGACCGCATCCATGCGGTCGAGACCGCGCTGCGCGCGATCCGGGCCGGGCGGATGGTGGTCGTCGTGGACGACGAGGACCGCGAGAACGAAGGGGACTTCGTCATGGCGGCGGAGCGCTGCACGCCCGCCGACGTGAACTTCATGACGCGCGACGCGCGCGGCCTCCTCTGCGTCTCGATGCCGGCGGAGCGTCTCGAAGAGCTGGGCCTCTCGCTCATGGCCCCGCTGAACACGGCGCGCTTCGCCACGCCCTTCACGGTGTCCGTCGACCTCCTCCAGGGCACGACGTCCGGTTCCTCGGCGCACGACCGGGCCGCGACGATCCGCGCGCTGGCGTCGGCGCGCACGCGTCCCGAGGAGCTGGCGCGGCCCGGGCACGTTTTCCCGCTCCGCGCGGCGGGAGGCGGCGTCCTGCGCCGGCCGGGGCACACCGAGGCCGCGCTCGACCTGGCGCGGCTCGCCGGGATGAAGCCCGCGGGCGTGCTCTGCGAGATCCTCTCGGCCGACGGCCGGATGGCGCGGGGACCCGAGCTCGCGCGGCTGGCCCGGCGCCATGGGATGCCGCTGATCACGATCCGCGACCTGATCCGCTACCGCTATCTGCACGAGACCCTGGTGGAGCGGCTCGCCGTCTCCAAGCTCCCGACCCGCTTCGGCTCCTTCCGCGTGTTCGTCTACGAGAGCCGCGTGGACGGCGATCACCACGTGGCGCTGGTCAAGGGTACGCCCGGCAAGGGGACGCCCGGCCTGATCCGCGTGCACTCGCAGTGCCTGACCGGGGACGTGTTCGGCTCGATGCGGTGCGACTGCGGCGAGCAGCTGGCCGTGGCGCTCGACCGGATCGACCGCGAGGGGTGCGGCGTGTTCCTCTACATGCGCCAGGAGGGACGGGGGATCGGGCTCGCGAACAAGCTCAAGGCGTACGAGCTGCAAGATCTGGGGCTCGACACCGTGGAGGCGAACCTCAAGCTGGGCTTCGCGGCGGATCTCCGCGACTACGGCATCGCCGCGCAGATCCTGCGCGACCTCCGCTTCACCAAGGTCCGTCTCCTCACGAACAATCCGAAGAAGATCGAGGCGCTGCGGGATTACGGCATCGACGTGGCGGCGCGCGAGCCGATCGAGGTGCGTCCCAACGCCGTGAACGAGCGCTACCTCCTGACCAAGCGCGAGCGGCTGGGCCATCTGCTGCGCCATCCCACGCTCGCGCCCGCGGCCAACGGCGCGCGGCGGGAGAACGGGGTGCCGAAAGCAGCCGGCGCCCGCCGCGAGACCGGGGCGCCCAAGGCGGCCCGCGCCCGGCGCGAGAACGGCGCCCGCCGCGCGAGGAGCGCGCGATGACCCAGCAGGGACGTCCCGTCCCCGGCGGCTCCGGCCAGGACCTGGGTCCCGCGGCCGGCGCGGCGCTCCGCACGATCCGTCCCCGATTCGTGGAAGGGCGCCTGGACGGCCGCGGCCTCAAGGTCGCGATCGCGTGCGCGCGCTTCAACGAAGCGGTGTGCGAGCGCCTTCTCGAGGGGGCGCTGGTGGAGCTGGCGCGCCTGGGCGTGCGGACCGAGGACATCGTGGTGGCGCGCGTGCCGGGCGCCTTCGAGCTTTCCGTCGCCGCCCTCCACCTGGCGCGGAGCGGCGCCGATGCCGTCGTCTGCCTGGGCGCGGTGATCCGCGGGGAGACCGCGCATTTCGACTTCGTGGCGGGCGCGGCCGCGGGCGGGATCGCGCGCGTCGCCGAGCAGACCGGCGTGCCCGCGCTCTTCGGCGTGCTCACCACCGACACGAACGAGCAGGCGATGGAGCGCGCGGGCGGGCGCCACGGCAACAAGGGCGCCGAGTGCGCCGCGGGCGCGGTCGCCATGGCCAACCTCGTGCGCTCGATCCGGGCGGCGCGGACGCCATGAACGCGCGGCGCCTCGCGCGCGAGCTGGCCTTCCGCGCCTGCTATCAGTCCGACGTGACCGGCGAGCCGATGGACCGCTGCCTGGGCGAGATCCTCGACGAGGTGGGGCCCGCCGACGAGACGCGGAGCTTCGCCGCGTCGTTGATCGAGAGCCTTGCGGCGCACGTCGGGGAAGTGGACGCCGCCGTATCCCGCATCGCCCGGAACTGGCCTTTGGGCCGTATGGCCGCCACCGACCGGTCGGTGATCCGCGTGGCGGCGGCGGAGCTTCTCTATCACGGGGACACCCCCACGCGCGTCGCGCTCGACGAGGCGATCGAGATCGCCAAGAAATACGGCATGGATACGTCCGGATCGTTCGTGAACGGAATCCTTGACCGCATCGCCCACGAGGCGCGACCCTCCGTCGGATGACCACCGTCCTCCTCTCCGACATCCACGCCAATCTCGAAGCCCTCCAGGCCGTGCTGGCCGCCGTGGATGCGCGGAAGCCTGACCGCGTCCTCTGCCTGGGGGACGTGGTCGGCTATGGCGCGAGCCCGAACGAGTGCCTGGACCTGGTCCGCTCCCGCTGCGAAGTCGTCCTGCTCGGAAACCATGACGCCGCCGCCAGCGGCGGCCCGGAAGCCGCGCGGTTCAACGTCTACGCGCGCACCGCGGCCGAATGGACCGCCCGCACGCTGACCCGCGACAACCGCGAGTACCTCCAGAAGCTCCCGCTCACCGCGCCGTGCGCGTCGTTCTTCTGCGTGCACGCCTCCCCGGCGACGCCGCGCGACTGGGAGTACCTGCTGGACCGCTTCGACGCCGAGCCGCAATTCGCCTACTTCACCGAGCCGGTCTGCTTCATCGGCCACACGCACCAGCCGGCGGTCTTCATGGCCGACCCGGACGGCACGCGCTCGCTCCCGGTCGGAACCCTCCGGATCGATCCGGCGCGCCGCTACATCATCAACGTGGGCAGCGTCGGCCAGCCGCGCGACCGCGACCCGCGCGCCTGCTTCGTGGTGCTCCGCGAGGGCTCCGGAGAGCTGGAGTACGTGCGCGTCCCCTACGACATCGAGGGAGCGCAGGCCAAGATCCGCGCGGCGAACCTTCCTGAGGTGCTCGCGGCGCGCCTGTCCACGGGGGAGTAGCCCTCCTGCGCGCGTCCACCGAAGCCCACTGGACCCGCTTCTGGAAGGAGCGGGAGGACATCGACGCGGTCTATCCGACCGACGGCCGCGTCGTGGAGCAGATCCTGGCGCAGGGGCCGGTCCGGGGGCGCCGCGTGCTCGAAGTCGGCGCCGGCTCGGGGCGCGACTCGGTGGCGCTCGCCTCCGAGGGCGCGGTCTCGTTCATCCTCGACTACTCCATGGCCTCGCTGGAGACGGCGCGCAAGGTCGCGACCCGCCACGGCGAGGCACCGATCCTGGTCCGCGCCGACGCCCTGCGGCTTCCCTTCCGGGAGGGCGCCTTCGACGTGATCTTCCACCAGGGGCTGCTCGAGCACTTCCGCGATCCGATGCCGCTCCTTCGCGAGAACGTGCGCGCGCTGAAGGGCGAGGGGCTCCTCCTCGTGGACGTGCCGCAGCGCTGGCATCTCTACACCGCGCTCAAGCACGTGATGATCGCCACCGGCACCTGGTTCGCGGGATGGGAGACCGAGTTCACGATGGGCCAGCTGGAGGGGCTGCTCCGCAGGGCCGGCGTGCGCGTGGTGAGCCGCTACGGCGCCTGGATGGTGCCGGGACTCTTCTATCGCTCGCTCCGGGCCGCGCTCCTCAAGGTCAGGGCGGCGCGCCTCCCGCTCGATCCGCCGCGCATCCCGCTTCTCTCCGCCGCGCTCCGGCGCTGGCGGGGCCTTTGGGATGGAACGCCGGTCGCGTTCGCGACCTATTTCGTGATCGGCGCGCTCGGGCGGAAGGATTCGGGAGCGGGCGGCGGCGCTGGGTGAACGTCCTCGCGTTCAACTGGCGCGATCCGCGGCATCCCGAGGCGGGGGGCGCGGAGCTGCACCTCTTCGAGATCCTGCGCCGATGCGTCCGCGACGGCGATCGCGTGGTCTGGCTGGCGGAGCGCTTTCCGGGCGCGCCGGCCGAGGACCGGATCGAGGGGATCGAAATCCACCGCGCCGGCTCGTGGTACAATGCGCACCTTGCCCTGGGATCACTCTATCGCCGCCGGTTCCGAGGGGAGCGGTTTGACCTGGTCCTCGAGGACATCAACAAGGTTCCATTCTTCACTCCGCTCTTTGCCGGCGCTCCCGTGCTCGCCGTCGTGCCGCATCTCTTCGGCTCGGCCGTCTTCCGCGAGGCGCCGCCCGCGGTGGGGGTCCTGGTCTGGGCGCACGAGTCGGTGCTGCCGCTGGTCTACCGCCGCACCCCGTTCCTGGCCATCTCGGAGAGCACGCGCGACGATCTCGCGCGGCGCGGCATCGACCCCCGGCGGATCCGCGTGGTGCGCTGCGGCTTGACGCAGAACGACTACGGAGTGGCTACCCCGCCCGCCGAGCGCGCGGACCCGGTGGTCGTATTCCTGGGCCGCCTCCGCAAGTACAAGGGGGCCCAGTACGCGATCCGCGCGATGGCGCGGGTCCGCCGCGACGTTCCCGACGCCCGCCTGGACGTCGTGGGCGACGGCCCCTACCGGAAGGATCTCGAAGCGCTCGCGACTTCGCTGGGGCTCCGGGACGCCGTTCGCTTTCTCGGCGCGCTGCCGCACGCGGAGAAGGTGCGGGCCCTGAACGAGGCGCAGGTCGCGGTCTGTCCGTCGCCCAAGGAGGGGTGGGGACTCACGGTGATCGAGGCGAACGCCTGCGGCGTGCCCGTCGTGGCCAGCCGCAGCCCGGGGCTCGTGGAATCGGTGCGGGAAGGGGAGACGGGACTCCTCGTGCCGCACGGCGACGCCGAGGCGCTGGCCCTGGCGGTCGTCCGGCTGCTCACCGACCGCTCGCTCCGGCTCCGGATGGCCGAGGCCGCGGTCCGCTGGGCGCGCACCTTCGACTGGGAAGCCTGCTATCGCGAAAGCCGCCAGGTGATGGCGGAGGCGGCGGGGGCCGCGTGAGCGGACCCTCGGCGATCGTGAAGGAGCCGGCTCCGGGAGCGGCGGGGATCGGGGGCCTGGGGCCGCGCCAGAAAGCGCTCCTCGCGGTGCTCAAGATCGCGATCTCCTTCGCGCTCTTCGCCTACGTCGTCGCCAAGGTGTCGCCGGGCAACGTCCTGGCCACGATGCGCCCCGCCGACCCCCGCCTTCTCGCCGCAGCCGCCGGGCTCTTCCTCTTCTCGAGCCTGGTGGGAAGCTGGCTCTGGGGAAGGCTCCTGCGCGCGCAGGGGGTGGCGATCCCGTATCGCAACGTGGCCGCGTACTATTTCGTCGGCCTCTTCTTCAACAACTTCCTCCCGTCCAACGTGGGCGGGGACATCGCGCGGATCACGGACGCCTCCAAGTACTCCGACCGCGTCAGCTCGGTCTTCTCGGCCACGCTGATGGAACGCCTGATCGGCGTCGTGGCGATCGCGCTTCTCGCGGTCGTCGCCTCGTTCGAGGTGCTGCCGCGGCTGCACCTCACCCCGATCTACGTCGCCCTCGTCGCCATTTTCCTGACTTCGGTGGCCGCCTTCCTCAGCATCTTCTCGCGCCGCGTCCTCGCGGCCTTCGAGTGGCCGTTCCGGGCGATCGGGGCCCGCCGGGTCGCCGACGCCCTGGGGCGCCTGCTCGACGACATGCACGGCTACCGCTCCCAGGGGGGCACGCTGCTGGTCGTGTTCCTCGCCTCCTCGGTCGTCCAGGTCAGCCGGATCTACGTCCACTACCTGGTCGGCCTCTCCCTCGGAGTGCGGATCGCGGCGAGCTACTACTTCGTGTTCGTGCCGGTGCTGGCCGTCCTCGTCTCCCTGCCGATTTCCCTGAACGGTCTCGGGATCCGGGAAGGGGCGGCGGTGGTTCTGTTTCACATGGTCGGTCTCACGCGGGAGCAGTCGTTCACGATCCCGTTTCTCACGTACGTCATCTCGGTCGTCATCAGCCTTCTCGGAGGGCTGATCTTCCTCTCGCGGTCGCCGCGCCGCGCCATCGCCCAGCGCCTCGAGCGCCGGCGCGCGGAGCGCGCCGTGGAGGCGGGGGAAAGGAGAACGTGATTTCCTGGAAACGCGCGCACGCGCTGGTGGGGGCGCTGGCGTTCGGCGTCCCCCTGATCGCCTACGTCCGCACCCTCACCCCCACGGTGCCGTTCTGGGATTCGGGGGAGTTCATCGCGACGTCGTACATCCTGGGGCTCCCGCATCCGCCGGGGAACCCGGTCTACACCATGCTCGGGCGGATGATGACCTTCCTGCCCGTCGCCGGGGTGGCGTGGAGGGTGAATTTCATGAGCGCGCTGGCCTCGGCGCTCTGCTGCCTCTTCACGTTCCTCGTCGCGACGCGCGCCCTGGAGCGGACGTTCGGCGGGCGGCCCGCGTCGGCCGCCCAATGGATCGCGGCGCGCGCGGGCGGGCTGGTGGCGACGTTCTTCATCGCGTTCGCCTCCAGCTTCTGGGACAGCGCCATCGAGGCCGAGGTCTACTCCCTCTCCTCCTTCATGATCGCGTTCGTGATCTGGCTGGCCTTCCGGTGGTGGGACCGGATCGGCACGGCCCGGAACGACTTGCTCCTGATCCTG